>NZ_JAEKNT010000246.1 GCF_016406725.1 Sphaerochaeta sp. S2
CGTTCAAACCAGCCTTGTTGAAGGGAAGCTCATCTTCATGGAACTCCTTGTGACATTCAATAACCCAGAGATGGAAAATCTCCGCGGCATCAAGGAGATTGTCCTGATACCCAATTTTTTCACACAGCTGTGCTGCTTCAGCGCGAGGATATCCAGGAACAATGCGGTCAACAAGTGAGTTGCAGAAATCACATGCTTCATCAAGCCAGGTAGTAAACCCTGCTTCCAGATTCCACTCCTTTGCATATTGCAACACGATTCGCTTTAGGTTGTCACCGTTCTTGTCGATAAGCTCAACCGGGATGACAATAATCCCCTTATCTTGTGCACCATTAAAAGCTTTGTAACGCTTGTAGAGAAACGCACAGACTTTTGCGGGAAAGGCAGCTTGGGGAGTATCCTCGAGGCTGTTTCCTTCGCTGTAGGCAATGCCTGCCTCGGTGGTGTTGGATACAATGAACCTTAGGTCTTCACTTTCTGCTAGCTTCAGGTATGCTTCATAGTCATCTTTCTTATATGGATTCAGACAGCGGCTGACACTGCCAATGGTACGGAACTCCTCAACGTTCTTTCCTCCCTGAACACCCCTAAGGATGGTGGTGTAGAGACCTTTCTGGTCATTGATCATATCGCTCAATCCTCTCTCGAGTGGTTGGACGATGACCACATTGCCGTCGAAGTCAGTTTTTTCATTGAGGATATCGATCATCCAGTCAACAAAAGCACGGAGAAAATTCCCTTCACCGAACTGGAGGATTTTCTCTTTTCGGGCAACTGTCTTATGAGTTTCAGTAATCGATTGCATGGATGTATCTCCTTATCTATTATGTATGTTACGTTATTTTCTTTCTTCCATAAAGGGTATGTGCCATGAAGGCACAGATGGTTTGCTGGAAGACGATTCCAAAAATGACAGGCAGTGCAGTCTCAGGGGGGAAGTAAGCGATGGCAAGAACCAAGGCTGAGCTGATATTCCTCATGGAGACGGCGAAGGTGACACTCTTTCGATCTTCCAAGGCAATACCGGCAATTTTTCCTAAATAGTGAGCAAGCGGATATCCGATGACTGCAAGCAATGCACAGACAAGTGCAATAGGTAGGTAGATCCAGGAAGCATCAGCGATAAGGCGTTCAGCTACGTTGCTGGTGTTGATGACAATGATGAAGAAGAGACCAATCTTGGAGAATGGCTTCAGGTTTGGCCCCACATGGTCGTTGACCTTACCCTGTGTTGCATTGTTGATAAGAATACCGACAATGGAGGGGATAACGACCATGATAAGCAGGGATATCATCATTCCCTTGGTATCGATCTGTACGCTGGTCTGGGCAAGGATTGCGACTGTGTAGGGGGTAAGAAAAGGAGCAAGGAGGGTGGAGACAATGATCAAGGTCAGGGAGAGTGCCCCATTTCCCCTATAGATATTTGCCCAGATATATCCGGTGATTGCAGTGGGGATGGCCATCAGGAGAATAAATCCTGTGATAATTGCAGGATGACCGGGGAACAACAGGTTTGCCAGTGCCCATGCCACCAAGGGCATGATGATATTCGCCCCAAGAATGAAGAAGAGAATGGCTTTTGGTTTTTTAATGACCCCAAAGAAGGCATTTGAACTGATACCCAGACCACCAATAAAGGTAATAAGACCAAACAGGTAGGGTACCGAAGGGGTCATCCAGGAGACAAGTGAACCAAGGAGGAGTCCCATGATAACACCGCTGGGAGTGAGGAGCGGCATGAACCGCTCCAGATGATAGTTCAGGCTCTTGAGCCTTGCCTCGACTTTTTGAAAATGAAACATTGTTCCGAATGATAGCCTTCTCCTTGCTGGACTGTCAAGGTGAAAAAACCTGTGGTATAGTGATATCGTTTATGAGGAGGTTGCTGTGGGTGCTCACGTGACAAGGCGAGTGGGATTGGTTTTAGCCTCTATTCATACCGGAGCTTCCAACGGGCTCTGGTCCCAGATTGCAAGCCACTGCCAACGTTCCGGTATTTCCCTGTTTGTATTCCCTGGAGGAAGACTTGAGTATCAGGAGAACCAGGAGTACCTACGTAATGCCATTTATTCTCTGGTAAATACCGATAACCTCGATGGTGTGATTACTTGGGCTTCAGCCTTGGGTGGGGCTGTCAGTGTCTCAGAGGTCCATGCCTTCCTGGATAACCTTGACGGTCTGGACTGTGTCTGCATCGGGATGAAGAAGGAAGGCTGTCCCGGAATCTCTTTTGATGCCTATTCTGGGGTTCAGAGTGTCATGCTGCACTGTATCCGTGAACACCGTGCAAGGAAGATTGCCTTTCTCCGGGGACCGGAGAATCACTATTCTGCCGAAGACCGCTACCGGGCCTATTGCGATACCCTCGACCAAACCAGTCTGCTCTTTGATCCCCGCTTGGTCAGTGACCCTTTCTCCTGGTCAGAAGGAAGGAAGGCAATTGTTCAGTTATTGGAGGAGAGAAAACTCGTTCCTGGGCGGGATTTCGATACGTTGGTTTGTGCCAGCGATCTTATGATGTTTGATGCAGGAAAATACTTGGAGAACCTCGGATTCTCAATTCCTGAGGATCTGCGTATCGTGGGATATAATGACAGCAGGGAAAGCCACCTCTTGAAGGTTCCTTGTACCACTGCGAGGATGCCGGTTAATGAGTTGGCAAGGATGTCCTGGAACCTGCTCAGCGA
>NZ_JAEKNT010000247.1 GCF_016406725.1 Sphaerochaeta sp. S2
AATGAAGCCTTTAATGCTGATAGGAGTATCCGAAAAAAGGCATTTGAGAAAGAGCTGGAGATATGGAAGGCCTATGAGGTTGCCTTTGCCTCGAGTTTGAACGGAGTGAAGGGAACCACGATAACCTTGGATGCGAGGAGAGGCTATACTTCCCCTCTTGACCGTTCCCTGACGCAATCACGAATTGATCGTCCTATCCTTGATGCGCTGATCTCCACCATTGAAAAGAACCTGCCCATGTTCAGGGGATACCTGCAGAACAAGGCCAAGGCACTGGGTTTGGAGAGCTGTGCATTCTATGACCTGTTTGCTCCGGTAGGTAAGGAAGAACAACACTTCAGCTATGATGAAGCCCATGCATTCATCGTTCAGCAGTTCAGTTCCTTTGACCCTGAGATGGGATCCTTTGCTGACCAGGCATTCAAGAATCGATGGATTGACCCTGAGAGCAGGAAGGGGAAGGTAGGGGGAGCATACGATACAGCTTTCCCCCTGGCAAAGCAGAGTAGGATCCTCTCAAACTTTGACTTCACCTATAATGGGGTGTCCACCCTCGCCCATGAACTGGGCCATGCATGGCATGACCATGTGGTACTGCAGAAGAGCAATTTATTGCGTTCCTATCCAATGACCTTGGCAGAGACTGCTTCCATTTTCAGCGAGTTCCTGGTCTTCCAGGGAGCACTGGAGGAGAGCAGCAAAGAGGGAAGACTTGCCCTCATCGAACACTTCCTGCAGGATGCCACACAGGTGTGTGTCGATATCTTGAGCCGGTTTTATTTTGAGAGTGCGGTATTCAGTAGAAGAAAAGAGGGAGACTTGAGCGCCAGTGCATATTCAGCCCTTATGGAAGATGCCCAGAAGAGGACATATGGGGATGGTCTGTGCGTCTATCATCCGTACATGTGGGCGGTGAAAGGGCACTACTACTCGTCAGATTTCTCCTTCTATAACTATCCGTATGCGTTTGGGCAGCTGTTCGCCTTGGGACTCTGGGCTCAGAGCAAACAAACAGGTACGGATTTTCCTGCTTCCTACAAGGAACTGCTTGGAGCAACCGGTAGTCTGCCTGCCTCAGAGGTGGCTGGATTGGCCGGTATTGATCTTGCTGATGTCTCATTCTGGCAGGAAGCGATGGATGTCATTGCCTCCTATGCGAAGGAATTTGCCGATGGCTTATCAGATTGAGAAGCTCATTCAGGGAGGAGCAGGTCTTACTACCAGTGAGGAAGGGAAACGTATCCTTGTCATGGATGTGCTCCCTGGTGAGTTGGTCGAGCTAGGGGACTCCCAGGAGAAGGCAGGGTATATCCGCTCTACCCTGAAAACCATCCTCCAAGCAAGTGAGGAGAGGATTACCCCTCCCTGCCCCTACTGGGGAGTGTGTGGGGGTTGTGATTTCCAGTATGCAAAGGATGAAGCTCAGGGGATTCTGAAGGAAGGCATTGTCCTCGATAACATCAAAAGGCTTGGAGGGATTGACCCAGCTTCTTTCCGTACAGAGAGTCTTGAGACAGGCCCCGCTTGGGGGTACCGGAACAGGGTCCGCTTCCATGTGGATATTGCTGAGCGCAAGGTAGGATTCCTTGGGCGAAAAAGCAAGTCCTTGGTGCCCATTGATCATTGTCCAATACTCTCTGAAAAACTCAATGCATTGCTTGAGCACCCTGATCGGTTGTTCAAGGCTGCCAGAATCCTGATGTTCTCGAACAAGGGTGGGAGAAGCGGATTTATCGAGGTTCCTGTCTTCAGTGGTGATGATGAGGTTTCCTTGCTTGATGAAGTGGTCAAAACCACAGTGGGAGGGCATACCTTCTTTGTTACTGCATCAGTGTTCTTCCAGTCCAATGAATACTTGCTTCCTGCCCTCACGAGCTATGTAGCATCCCACGCAGTGGGTGATACCGTTATGGATCTTTATAGTGGAGTAGGAACCTTCAGTGCCTTTTTGCAGCAGAAAGGTAGGCGTGTGATCGCTGTCGAGCGACAGAGGCAGTGCCTCTCCCTCGCCAAGAGGCATACTCCTGATTGTGAGTTCTATAGTGAGCCGGTTGAGCGTTGGGCCAAGGAGAGGAAAGGTTCTGTGGATACGGTTGTGGTCGATCCCCCCAGGGTTGGTCTTGATGCCTCTCTCCCTTCCCTGATCGCGTCCTGGAATAGCCAACGTATTATCTACGTTTCTTGCAACAGTGTTACACTGGGACGAGACTTGCAACGATTTGCCTCTGAGGGCTACACTCTTACCCAGGTGAAGGTGTTCGACCTCTATCCACAGACGTTTCATAGTGAAGTCGTTGCCATCCTTGACCGGTAGGGAGAAAAGACCATGAAAGACGGGTTTGTCAAATGTGCAGTTGCCTCGGCCTCCGTTCGCGTAGCGGATCCCATCCATAATGCAGCATCCATTGTTGCACTTATGCGTTCAGCAGTAGAGAGGGAAGTTCGGCTTCTTGTACTGCCTGAGCTGGTAACCACTGCCTACACCTGTGCTGATCTTTTCCTTCAGAAGTCTCTGCAGAACGGGGCTGTTGATGCAATAGCCAAGGTAGTGGAAGAGAGCAAGAACAGTGACCTTTTGGTGGTCTTTGGCTCTCTGGTTCCCCTGCATGGACGCTTATACAACTGTGCTGTAGTAGTCCAGGGTGGACGCATTCTTGGCATGGTTCCCAAGCAACACCTGCCAAACTATCTTGAGTTCTATGAGAAGCGTTGGTTCCGTGTTCCCTCGGATGAGAATATTGAAATAGAGTTCCTTGGTCAGAAAACCTACTTCGGTACACGCTTACTCTTTACCTGTACCAATCTTCCCGAGTTGGTGGTTGCCTGTGAAGTATGTGAGGACCTTTGGGTCCCACGCTCTCCCAGTACTGACCATGCGGTTGCTGGTGCGACGGTCATTACCAACTGTTCTGCAAGTGATGAGTTGGTAGGAAAGGAAGAGTATCGCCGTTCTCTTGTGGAGACCCAGAGCGCTAGACTGCTCTGTGCATATCTTTACAGCGATGCAGGTGAGGGTGAGTCCACTACTGATCTTGTGTTCTCTCCCCATAACCTGATCTATGAGGATGGTCATAAGCTTGCTGAAGAGAGTGGGGTGAGTGACTCGCTCCTTGTAACAGAGATAGATGTCCAGAAACTTGCCTTGGAGAGAATCCGTAAGCAGAGTTTTGGCTACGATGACCGTGCTTATCAGCGCATACCATTTACCCTTGAGGAGCGCGACTGCTCCTTGACCCGGAAGTTTGACAGGAATCCGTTTGTTCCCTCCGATGAGCAGACGAGGGCTGCACGTTGTGAAAAGATCCTGACCTTGCAGTCACTTGGATTGAAGAAACGACTCGAGCACACGAAGGCGAAACGGGTAATCGTAGGGCTGTCAGGAGGGCTGGACTCTACCTTGGCCTTGCTTGTATGTGTAAGGGCTTTCGATGCTCTCAATCTTCCCAGGAGTGGGATTCTTGCTGTGACCATGCCAGGCTTCGGTACCACCAAGCGTACCAAGGGGAATGCCACCAAGCTTGCTAAAGCGCTTGGTGTGGAATTATTGACCATCTCCATCTCCAAGGCAGTAGGACAACACTTCAAGGATATTGGTCATGACCCTGCTGTTACCGATGTCACCTATGAGAACAGCCAGGCTCGGGAGCGTACCCAGGTCCTGATGGATCTTGCCAATAAGAGGGGTGGGTTGGTTATTGGGACGGGAGACCTCTCTGAGCTTGCTCTTGGTTGGGCAACATATAACGGAGACCATATGTCGATGTACGGGGTGAATGCCTCAGTTCCCAAGACCTTGGTAAGGCATCTGGTTGCCTACATTGCCATGATCAGCGAGCCCTCATTGAAGAAAGTATTGCTGGATGTTGTGGATACCCCTGTTAGCCCTGAGCTGCTTCCTGCAAAGGGCGATGGAACGATCAGCCAGGTGACCGAAGATCTTGTAGGGCCATATGAACTCCATGATTTCTTCCTTTACCAAGTGGTTCGATTCGGATACAGTCCCGCAAAGGTGTATAGGTTGGCCCAGTATGCGTTTACCGATATCTATGAACCAGATTTCATCCTTGGTTGGTTGAAAACATTCTATCGGCGGTTTTTCAGCCAACAATTCAAGCGGTCCTGTCTCCCTGATGGTCCGAAAATTGGATCGGTCTCCCTCTCTCCACGTGGGGATTGGCGGATGAGTAGTGATTCCTCTGTGGCTCTCTGGCAACAAGAGTTGGAAACGCTAGCAGAGTAATATAAGAACCAATTAAATAATTGCATTTCTTTTGTAGCTTCTTTGCCCTGTAGCTGTTATACAGATGAGGAGTTGCTAATCTGTATGCGCAAAAGTTCATTAATTCTCATTTTCATCATGATCCTCATGGTTCCTTCCGCTATCGGTGCAAGGAGCTTACTCAATGTAAGCCTTGGCTTCGGTGCCACCTACTCACCTGAAGAAGCAGGTGATATTTCCCTTGGATTCAAGGATCCAGATAATTGGATGTTTTCAGGGGAGTTGAGTGCACGTCTTGCATTCCTACAAGGCCAGGCCATGGTCTATCCCATAACCTGTAGCGATGATGCACAGGGAGTCCTCCTGATTGGAATGGGTTCAGTGAGTCTGCCCGTTCTTGGTTCTGTACTTGCCCTGGAGTTCGGCGCTGGCCCCAGTGTTACCTATATGCCGACCTCCTCAAGCAGTTCTCGTTCCTTCTATGAACTTGCAAATGGAGAACGTGCTGATGCTGAGGAAAAAACCTTTACAGAAGCAATGTTTGAAAGCCCGGTCTATCTTCAGATCGGTTTGGGCTCTGAAGTTGGTCCGTTGGGCCTGAGGGCCCGAATCTTGATGGAAAGCGAAGCAACATTGGGTTCAGTGTTCAACTCAAGTCAGTGGTGGGGCATATTTGCTGTGGATAAGGCCTCCCTCTCCCTTGCGCTGGCACTGAAAATGTTCTAAATTTAGTACGCAATAAGTAATGTGTCATAAGTAATGACAAAAGGGGTTATGAAATGAAGAAAAAAAGCATGGTATTACTGCTCATCGTATGTGTGATGCTACCTACAGCACTGAGTGCTGCTGTTGTTGATCTTAGTTTGGGTGCTACTGCGCAGTACAACCAGACGCTTGGCCAAATCAAGGATGCAGACTCTTTCGACGGCATGGGAGATTTCAAGAAATACACTTTGGGTGCTGACCTCCGTGTGAAGTTGCTCATAGCTGAAGTGGATGTAGTTGGGACCTTTGGGAACTATACTGATGAAGTTACCTTGGATGAGTACACCGAGATTTCCGCTCTCACAACAGCTGGTATCTCGATGGACTTGCTCGGATTCATGCGCCTTGGATTTGGCATGGGCCCACGCTTCCGCGTGCTCATTGATGATGCAGGGAAAGCTAATATTATTGCCGCTGATGGCAGTGGTGTTGACAGTTGGCAGAACTTTGGGGATGCTTTCGTGCAATCACCCGTTGCAGTCCGTGCCACCGTTGACTTTAATCTGGGCAATATAATGCTCGGCTTGAACTACACTTTGGATACAGAGTACACATTCAAGAATGCCGCAGAGGTAAACAAACTCTTCAGCGGAGATCTTGATAATGGCAAGGTTGGAGTTTCTCTCTTGTTCTCACTTTTCTAATAGTACCTATGTATACTACCTGCAGGCCCGGAGAAATCCGGGCCTGTGTTGCTTTTCGCCTTTGTCCAAGTATGGTAGAGTAGTCTCAGGAGAATCACCATGGCAAGAAGAGGGTTTTTTCACGCATTTCTGTCAGCTGTAATTGCAGCAGTATTGAGCTTTTTTGTGATGTATTTCTTTATTCCCAGCATGGGAATGCAGTTTCTTGGTGTCAGCTTTGCCCTTCGCGAAGGATCGGTGAATGCCCAGGTTCTGGATGTAATCAGCGAGCAGGCACAAGGCAACCCAGATTTCTCGAGGGAGTCGTTTGCCCGATTGCAGGAGCTCCTTTCCAGCCCTGAGGTCCGAGAGCAACTGAAGGATGCTGCAAAGGATGGACAACAGGCCCTTGAATCTGCAGTGAAACAAGTAACGGAACGTGCCCAATGATTCCATTTGAAGTAATCTTTCTCGGCACAGGAACAAGCCATGGTGTTCCTGTTATTGGTTGTAAATGCCCTGTTTGTACTTCCAGCGACCCTCGGGATAAACGTTTTCGCTCCAGTATCCTCATCAGGAGTGGGGAGCACTCCCTTTTGGTCGATACCACTCCGGAGTTTCGTCTGCAAGCCCTTAGGGCAGATATTTCTCATCTTGATGCAGTACTCTATACCCATGACCATGCAGATCATTTTAATGGAATTGATGACCTGAGGGTGTTCTGTAAGGATCAGGTACTACCTGTATACTGTCAGGATGAAGTAAAGCATGCAATAACTGATCGCTTTCCCTATGTACTTACCGGAAGTACGATCGCAGGTGGGGTGCCTCATCTCCAGCTCAATACCATGAAGGCCTATGAAGCGATTGAGATTGGACCCTTCACCGTAATACCCATTCCCATCCTGCATGGCAAAAGGGAGATTTTTGCGTTCAGGATTGGGGACTTTGCCTATGCAACCGACTGTAGTGAAGTGCCGCCTGAGAGTCTTCCCTACTTTAAAGGACTCGATACCCTTGTTGTGGGTGCCTTGCGCTATTGGCCGCATCCAACCCACTACAGTGTATTCGAGGCAAAGGCTTTTGTAGAATTTGTTGGCGCGAAGCGTGCCTATTTCACCCATCTCAGCCATAATGTGAGCCACCAAAAGCTGGAAGATGAACTTCCATCTCATATCCATGTGGCTTATGATACGCTCTCGTTAACCATAGGGGGATACCATGGATGAACTGTTTTCCAGTCAGGATTTTGATCAAGAGAAGTTGCAAAAGGAGTCAAAGGATAGACCCCTTTCCGTACCTCCTAAGCAGGATGAGAAAAAGAAGGAGTCCACAACACTCAGTGACCGAAAGAAATTGTATATAATCGATGGCTACGGCCTGATCTACCGCTCCTACTACGGATTTTTCAGGAATCCAATGCAAGATACCCAGGGAAACAACATATCTGCAGTATATGGATTCTTTTCCACGGTCTTGAAATTGATACGTGAATACTCACCAGACTATCTGGTGGTTGCAATGGACGGAAAGGAGAAGACGTTCCGCCATATAATGTATGAACCCTATAAGGCAACCAGGGATGCCGCACCAGAGGACCTCCATACTCAGGTACCCATTATCAACAACATTCTCAAGGCTTTGAAGATTCCATCCATCACGATGGAGGGGTATGAGGCTGATGACATTATCGCCACCTTGAGCGAGGAAGCGACCCGACATGGAATTGACACCATCATGTTTACCGGCGACAAGGACTTGCTCCAACTCGTGGATGAACACACATTTGCCTTGAGACCTGCGAAGAAGAACGAAAAGTTCTACCAATTGATGGGGGATATTGAAGTTGAGGAGATGCTTGGGATCAAACCCTCACAGATAGTCGATTACCTCTCCCTGTTGGGTGATTCTTCGGATAATATCCCTGGAGTGAAGGGAATCGGGGAGAAAGGGGCTGCTAAGCTCTTGCAGCAATTTGGTACCCTTGACGGTATATATGAACATATAAAGCTGGTTGCTCCAGGCTTGCAGAAGAAGTTGTTGGAAGGAAAGGAGAACGCGCATCTGAGCAAGAGTTTGGTCGTGCTGAGGCGTGATTTATTCAATGTCGAAACCTTCGACACTGATCAGTACTTGGTCAAGGATGTAGACTATGAGGCAGCCATTCCCCTGTTCCAGGAGATTGGGATGCGAACCATCCTCAAGGAACTTGGACGGGCCTCAGGGGGGGATGCCTCCTCGTTCCTTCCTGAAAAGCCTGTCAAGAAAGCCTCCAAGAACGGTTCATATGAAGCCGTGACAACGATAAAAGCACTTTCTGAGTTGCTTGCATCATATGAGAAGGCAGGAAAACCAGTAGCATTCGATCTTGAGACAACCAGTATTGATGAGATGGTTGCCGATGTTATTGGTTTTTCATTCACCAATGAGGCAGAGAAGGCGTACTATGTTCCCTTGGTACATGAGGGAAAGGAACTCCTGCCAGTCGATGAGGTGCGTGACTTACTTGCCGACTATCTCGGGAGTGGGAAACTCTCGCTTATCGGGCAGAACTTCAAATACGATTACAAGGTATTGGTTCGTTGGGGGGTGGTTCCCAAACGCGTTGTCTTCGATACCATGGTTGCTGCATGGTTGTTGGATAGTACCTCGGTATTCAATATGGACTATCTTGCAGAGAAGTACCTGGAGCATAAGACGGTCCGCTACAGCGATATTGTGCCAAAAGGAAAATTGCTGAGTGATATCCCTTTGGACCAGGTGGTGTTCTATGGTGCTGAGGATGCTGATGTGACATTCCGCCTCTATGAGGTGTTCCTGGAACTTCTCAAGGCAAGAGGCTTGCTTGATTTGCTCAATGACATTGAAATGCCCTTGCTCCTGATCATTGCAAACATGGAACTGGCGGGTATTTACTTGGAGAGAAGTCGAATAGAGCCTCTCTCCGAGGAGTTTGAGAAGCGTATTGATGTCATCAAGGAGGAGATTTTCTCCATCTGTGGGCATAGTTTCAATCTGAACTCCCCACAGCAATTGCAGGAAGTGCTTTTTGTAGAGCGTGAGATTCCTACCGGTGCCAAGACCCGGTCAGGATTCTCCACTGCAACTGAAGTACTGGAACCTTTGCAGGAGACCTACCGTGAAGTTGCCTTGATCTTGCAATACCGAATGCTCAATAAGCTCAAGTCAACCTATATCGACAAGCTTCCCCTACAGATCAATGCTGAAACCGGTAGGATTCACCCTTCATTCAGCCAGACAGGGACTGAAACAGGAAGACTCTCATGCAAAGACCCCAATCTACAGAATATTCCTGTGAGGACCGAGGAGGGGAGAAGAATCCGTTCTGCGTTCATTCCAAAGAAAGGGTATCGATTCCTCTCGGCTGACTACTCACAGATTGAGCTTGTGGTATTGGCACATATGGCGGATGACCCGGGACTCAAGAGAGCCTTTGAAGAGGGTGTGGACGTGCATCGTTCTACCGCGAGCTTGATCTTCGATGTTCCACTCGATGAGGTCTCCTCCGATCAACGCCGTATTGCCAAGACGATCAACTTCGGTGTCATGTACGGTATGGGGACCCATAGCCTGGCGAAGGACCTCAAGATATCTCACAGCGAAGCGAAGCAATTCATCGATCAATACTTCCAGCGCTATAGTGGGGTCCAGGCCTTTGTAGAATCCACAAGGAGCCGCGCAGAGAAGGATGGCTATGTAAGGACTTTGCTTGGGCATGTGAGAACCATCACCGAGATCAACAGCAGGAGTGCCGTTGAGCGTGCGAAAGCGCAGCGTATCGCGGTAAATACGGTTATCCAGGGGACAGCGGCTGATATCATGAAGCTTGCAATGCTCCGTATTTCTGCCTCCATCAAGGGAAAAGGACTCAAGGCCACCTTGCTGCTGCAGATCCATGACGAACTGGTATTTGAAGTGCCTGATGATGAGGTAGAAGAGACAAAACACGTAGTACGGGAAGCTCTGGAAGGTGCAGTAAAGCTCAGTATCCCGCTCAAGACCAGTATCGAGGTTGGGGACAACTGGGGAGATATACACTGATGATGGTTATCGGGCTGACCGGTAGGGCATGTGCCGGCAAGGACCAGTATGCAGAGATATTTGCTTCTTTTGGTTGCCAAGTAGTTGATGTTGACTCCTTGGGCCATGATGCCCTCAATGAGAGCAAGGATGCTCTATGGAAAGCCTTTGGCCAGTCGAGCATAAACAGTGGAGAGGTCGACAGGAAAGCACTCGGAACACTGGTGTTCAGCAACCCGGAAAAACTAAGGGAGCTCGAGTCGATAACTCACCCAAGGATGGTTGAAACGTGTAAGCGTCTTATCTGGGAGGCAAGAGAGGAGCAAAAGCCTGCACTCATTCTCAACGCAGCACTGCTTAAGCGTATGGGCTTGGAGCCACTCTGTGACCATATATTGTTTATCAAGGCACCGTTGCTGTTACGTTTCTTTCGCTGTAGAGGTAGGGAAGGGCTCTCCTTTAAACGATTTCTAGAACGAGAGAGAGCACAGTTGGATATTGTTCCAAAGACCAATGTGCAAGGCTTGGATGTGGTGGTATTGGGTAATCACCGCTCAAAGAAGGTAATTCATCGACAAGTCATAACCTATTGTGATACCATAGGATTACGAATTTCATCCCAGCGATGAAATCTTTTCCATACGAGGGTTCGAAATGAAAAAGTCTGTCCTGATCAATTTGCTGGTCATTACCATTGTTGTTACTACATTCGTATTTGTCGGAATGTGGTATCTTCGCCCAGGCGTGCCCAATGAAATTCTCCAGCAAGCAAAAGATAGACAGCTGCAACCCTTGATGGAGGTAACTCCCCCGGTTAGAAAACCCACAGTGGAAGAGGTCTCAGAAGCTGAGACCTTGGCAAGGGAGCTGTTGCCTCGACTCCAAGAACAACTTGAGCCGGTATTGAAAGACTCCATTGCTGCACAACTTTTGGAGGACGAAACACTTCATAATTCCCTTGCAGGACAATTGGAGGAGATGGTACTTCCCTCACTTAGTGAGACGCTCAGATCTGATCAAGAAGCCTATCAGGGAGTACTTCAGAGTGAGCTTGAAGCGTATGTTGAAAAGAATTTGGCAGAGCTGAGAGCACAAGCGGTTGATCTGCAGACAGCCATCGAGGGCAGTGTCACCGCGCAGTTGGAGGCGATGAGAGAGGATTTGACCAAGGAAGTGGATGAGTATGTCCCTCAGTTGGTTGACCGTATGATTCCCCAGGTTGTCGCACAAATTGTCAGCCAGCTCGAGGCAAACAAGGAGACCTATATAGCGGAATTGCAAGCTTCTCTACCCAGCCCTGGTCTGAGTGAGGAGGAGGCTGTTGCACTCTATGACAGGTATCGTAGTGACATGGTCATGGATTTGGCCCCAACGCTTCTTGATTCCATGGAAGAACCGGTGAGAAAGGCTGTGCAGGATTATCTGGTTGAAATGAAATTCATCCCACCTGTGCCCAAGATTCCCACTCCAAAAATTTCAATCCAGGTGGATGAACCAGTAGTGGTCGAAGAAGTCCTTCCGGCCACAGAACCTGAGACTGTGGAAGAATCAATTCCAGTTGTTGAGCCAGAAGTGGTCAAAGAAGCTACCCCAGTAGCAGAGCCTGAAGCAGTGGAAGCAATTACACCGGTAACAGAACCTGAAGTGACAGAACCAGCTACTCCTCTTAAAGCGGGAGAAGAACCCATTCTTGTTCCTACCTTCGAAGAGAAGGAAGAGGTGGTATTCATGGAGCCGGAGGTGTATGAATCACAGCGTCAGGATATCCGCACCAAAGCTATTCAGGATGTCCTTGACCGGATAGCTCCTCTCTGATTGGATCAGGATAGGTCCTGATTACTCCCTCTGCATTTCTGAACATCCATTCACCTTGTTCGTTTTTCCCCAGTAGATAGTTCCTACCAAGAGGGACCTTCCCCCCACCTTCAGGGAGATCTATTGCATAGACTGGCATGGCAAGACCTGAGAGACGCTGTCTCAGTTGCTCTTCCAAGTGAAGTCCCTTCTCGATGGGGACACGGAAGTGAGCGGTTCCTTCCACGAGGTCTCCCTGAAAGAGGTAATAGGGTTTGATCCTGTTGGAAACCATGCGATTGCAAAGCTCAACAAGCACCTCTACATCATCATTTACCCCTCTTAGCAATACTGTCTGATTCATTGCAGGAATCCCTGCATCTACAAAGCGGTCTATCGCTTCTATTGCCTGAGGGGTGAGTTCCCTAGGATGATTGAACTGGCACATGAGGTAGAACGGAGCACTCCGGAACTGTTTCAGCATGGTGATCAGGGAGTCTGTGATCCTTGCAGGATAGGAGGCTGGCATCCTTGTACAGAGTCGGATTACAAGATCAGGGCGCTTGCTTCTGAATGCTTCTATCATGGACTGTAAACGGGAATCGGAGAGGGTGAGTACATCACCACCGGTTAAGAGGATCTCTGTCACTTCCTGGTGATTTGCCACATAAGTTGCTGCCTCAATAATCTGGGCTTCACTTGCAGGACCCTGGAAAGTCCCCGTGAAACGACGACGGAAACAGTGCCTGCAATACAGAGGACAGATATCAGTGGTCAGGAAAGCGACCCTGCTCTTATACCGGTGAATGAGTCGATCTTGAACGCTGTACCTGACTTCCTCCAAAGGGTCTGTGGTACCCTTGGGCTCGGTGATCTGTTCCTCTCTTGTGGGAACTACCTGGCGTCGGAGCGGATCATCTGGATCTTCTGGGTTGATCAGGGAGAGAAAGTAGGTAGGTATCTTCATAGGGAGAGAACAGCCCATGTGTTCATCAAAGGCGATCTCTTCCTTCCTAAGGGAGAGATACTGTTCCAGTGCTTCTTTTGTAGTGACTACTGCCATATCATCGGGAGTTTGCATGAGGATGGTGTACCGCAAACGAGTGATTTCGTCCAGAGCCAAGGAAAGCCTACCTCCCTTTTGGAAATGTATGGTACACTTATTGCAATCGGAGCGTAACAAGGAGTCTTTCGATGGCCAAAACACAAAAAAAGGGGTTGAAGGGGTACTACACCACCACCTTTCTGATCGGTCTTGGATTTTTTACCATGGGACTGATGGACCCTCTCTATGATACCTATGTCCCTATCTTTCTTGCCCGTTTTGTTGAGTCCAAGGCCCTGATCGGGTCGATCATGACCTTCGATAATATTCTGGCCATATTCCTGATTCCTGTCTTCAGTGCAATCAGCGACAGGACCCATACGAGGATTGGACGAAGGATGCCATTCATCGTCATCTGTCTCCCCGTTACAGCGGTTGCCTTTGGCTTGATACCCTTCTCGGCATTGAACAGCCTCTGGTTGCTTATCCTGCTGGTGTTCATTCTCAACCTGTTCAAACAGGCGGTTCGGGGACCTGTCGTTGCACTCATGCCTGATATGATACCCGGAAATCTTCGTAGCGAAGCCAACGGTGTAATCAATACCATGGGAGGCATTGCCACCATCGTAGGAACAGTCGGGCTTGCAAGGTTGATGGATATCCCGATCAATCTTCCCGGTCGTGGACCCACCACCGAAATCCTTGCATTCCCTATCTCCTCTGTTCTTGTCATCATCGCTGTACTGCTCCTCTTTTTCTTTGTAAAGGAGAGAAAGGCAACTGCATCTGAGCAAAGCGAAAAAAAGGAGCCAATCCTTCACTCCCTGAAGGTTATCTTCAAGGAACAGGACAAGAGTGCACTCTTTATTCTGCTCTCATTACTCTTCTGGTTTATTGGGTACCAAGGGATCCTTCCCTTTGTTGGCTTATACTCCAAGGATATCCTGAGAACCAGCAGTGGCACTGCAAGCTTGGCTGCCGGTATGGTAGGCATCGCATATGCTCTCTTCGCCATTCCTTCAGGTATTGTGGCACACCGGGTAGGAAGAAAGAAAACAATTCGTCTCTCTTTGGCCATTCTGGTTATCTTGCTCGCAGGGGTCTTCCTGCATGATCCAATCACCAGTGGGATGAGTGATGCATTCCGTCAATACACGTTCTGGGCCCTGCTTTTTGGTTTTGGAATATTTTGGGTGTCGGTGGTAACCAACAGTTTCCCGATGCTCTGGCAGATGTCTACCTATCAGACGGTGGGTATTTATACAGGCCTATACTATTTCTTCAGCCAGCTAGCGTCGATCATCAGTCCCCCGATTACCGGTGCCTTCATTGATCTGTTCGGTTTCAGGGCGATATTCCTCTATGGTTCAGCTTCCATGCTGATTGCATTTTTCCTGATGGGTCGTGTCAAGAGAGGGGAGCCCTCTGATGATGGAAAGAGTGAGAACCTAGAAACCGATGATGCCAAGGTGGGAGAATAGGATTTTTCCTCCGATAAGGATAAGGACAATCCCTCCCAGAATCCCCGCCTTGCTCTGAAGGCGATTACCAAAGTGGTTTCCGATGATGACGGCAAGCAGTGAAAGGAAAAATGTGATAATGCCGATCAAGGAGATGGAAAGGATGATATCGGTGTTCAGAAATGCAAGGGTGATCCCAACTGCCAAGGCATCGATACTGGTTGCGATGGAAAGCAGTAATAGTTCTTTGAGATCAATATGATCAACTGTTTCGACGGGGCAGGTGGGGTCTTCTGTAATGGAATCATAGAGCATCTTTGCTCCTATGATGGAGAGGAGGACGAACGCAATCCAATGATCAACAGGGGTAATGAAACGTTTAAACTGATGACCGAGCGACCATCCTATGAGCGGCATTCCCGCTTGGAAGAAACCGAAGGAGAACGCAATGAGGGTTCCTTGGGACCAATTGATTCTGCGCATCCTGAGTCCTTTGCATAAGGATACAGCAAACGCATCCATAGCAAGGCCTACAGAGAGCATGAGCAATTCTATGATTCCCAAAAGTGGGTCCTCCAGCATTTCATGAAGCTGAGTATAGGAGGTTTTTGCATGAAACTCAAGATTATGAAAAAAACCATAAATGTTGGATTTCCAACATACTGATC
>NZ_JAEKNT010000248.1 GCF_016406725.1 Sphaerochaeta sp. S2
GTGTGGCCCTGTCCATGATTGAGGGAGCTGAGCAGCGTGGCCTGCTTTCAGCCGATTCCGTCATCATCGAGCCTACCAGTGGGAATACCGGCGTTGGACTGGCCTATGTTGCAGCGGTAAAGGGGTATCGCTTGATTATCACGATGCCTGAGACAATGAGTCTTGAAAGACGTAAACTCCTCTCTGCTTTGGGTGCTGAATTGGTCCTGACCGAAGGATCACTTGGCATGAAAGGATCCATTGCAAAGGCTGAGGAACTTGCCAAGCAGATTCCTCATGCATTCATTCCAAGCCAATTTGACAACCCCGACAATCCAGCTGTCCACTATCGTACAACCGGTGTGGAGATCTGGGAGGATACCGCACACACCGTCGATTTGTTTGTTGCAGGTGTTGGTACCGGTGGAACCATCAGTGGAGTGGGCAAGTACCTCAAGGAACAAAATCCCCAGGTGAAAATTGTTGCTGTGGAGCCATCAACCAGCCCAGTGCTGAGTGAAGGGTATGGTGGTCCCCACAAGATCCAGGGTATTGGGGCAGGGTTTGTTCCCGGTAATCTCGATCGCTCTGTAATTGATGAGATAGTGACCGTTGAGGATGCAAAGGCAGGAAAGACTGCTCGCTCTCTTGCAAAGCAGGAGGGACTGTTGGTTGGTATTTCCAGTGGGGCGGCAATGTATGTTGCGCTCCAATACGCTGCAGATCCAGCGTGGAAGGGAAAAACCATCGTTGTTCTGCTCCCTGATTCTGGTGAGCGTTATTTATCGACCTGGTTGTTCGAAGAAGACTAGGAAAACCTATCGATTGTGATATAATTACGTATGAGAGCGTTGTTCAGATTACCACAGATTGAGGCAGCAAGAACAGCCGCTTCCTATAAGCTGCTGAGTGATGATGCGCTGTATGCCATGGGGTTAGCCTACGTTGAGGAGGCACTTCATGAGATGGGTCAGACGGTTGTGTTCCGTAGCGGCAGCAGAAACCGATACCCGCAGCTCAAGGCCCAGAAGCAAAATGGTAGACTCTGGTGGATTATCGTCGGAGTGGGTATGTACCCCAATCGTCCTCACCTAAGTGAAGAGGTAGCCAAACAGGTACTCAAGCATGCACCCGAGGAACAAGCAAAAGTCTATTTTGCTCCCGTGATGTTCATCAATACCCGTTCTCAGAATCTTTCCCTACCGAGTCAGAATGGATCATTTACAGCACTGTTTAATGGTTTGACCCCGGTAACTAAACGTTCTCGTCAGTGACATAGGTGGGAATGGCTCGACCCTCGCTGTCTTTCTCCATCCCCCAGGTCAGGGTGAATGGTACATCAATCAGTGTGGAAAATAGATGGGAAAGAAAGAATTCATCGCTGCACGCCACCCTATGGCAGGCATACCGTCTTTTCGTTGATTCCCCTTTGAGGAGAGAAGTATGGACATACTCCAGCAGTTCAAAGAGTTCCTTCTCTGAAGGTTCATCTATCAAAGTATTGACCAACGGATCCTCAAGATATGAGAGAGCTCTCTGCTCCAGTTCCTCCTGGTTTTTCCCCAAAGCCACTATTGAGGTGAGGCCTGTCTGGTAGTCAACGGCAACCAAGGCCTCGCAGATTCCTTCCTTCCCATATTCCGCCGCACGATCAAGGACCTGGCATTGCATGCCAAAATCAAGAGCATTGTAGATGGCAGATATTTCTGGATAGGCTTGCAAATGCAAATCGGCAAAGCTGAAAGGATAATGCAACGAGAAGGAATCATCTTCAAGTTTAGAGAGAACTTGTGCAACGGTCTTGATCTGTCCCAGGTCAAGATACGATAAGAGTGTTCTTTTCTCATGAACCATGAATCGATAGCGAGAACGTAAGATAGTATCATGTACACTTGTTCGCATTCCCGTCTTTCCTTGATTCATGGAAGGCAGTATAGCACAATGGCGAAATAATGGCTAATAGAAGTGATGCATGCTTTGCTTGAAAGAAGCGAAGAGCTTTGCTATTGTTTCGGCTATGAATGATACCCTGATTAATCTCGAGGCAACGTTGTTTTGTGGACAAACATTTGCTTGGACCAAGGAAGGCCCAACCTATGAAGCGGTGCTTGGGGGGCGTCATATCATGTTTGAGGAAGCTGACTTCCCCACATTGGTAGCAGAGGATGCCACAATCTCTCATTACTTCGATATGGAGTGGGAGTATGATGAAGCTGAGCGTGAGCTCAGCGCTCTTGACCCCCATCTCTCCTTGCTCATCAGTCAGTATCGGAGTATTCACATACTCAACCAAGATCCATGGGAAGTTTTGGTCAGTTTCCTCCTCAGCCAGAACAACAATATCAAGCGTATCAGGGGGATGTATCAAACCCTTTGTAGAACCTATGGAACAGAAGTTTCCCCCGGTGTATTTGCCTTTCCCCGGCCAGAGCAACTTGAGGGGGTGAGTGAGACTGCGTTTAGGGCACTGGGTATGGGGTTCAGGGCTCCTTACCTTATCAGCGCCATCTCTCATGCAGATCTTCTTGAATCCATTGAGTCCCTGGACTACCTGTCTGCAAAAGAGCTGCTCAAGAGCATCAGGGGAGTAGGAGAAAAGGTTGCCTCTTGTATTTTGCTGTTTGGATACCATCATATGGAAGCATTCCCTCTCGATACCTGGATGCAGAAGGTGATGAAGCGACATTATCCCACAAAAGATGAAACATTCTTTGCACCGTACGCAGCGCTTGCTCAGCAGTACCTGTTCCATGGGGAGCGTCTAGGAGGTAGGCAGTGATACCTGTAACAGTAATTGGGATCCGTTTTGATCAGTTCCCTCCCTCAGCCCATTCACAATTCTCATTCACTGAGAAACAGCTTAGTGCCATAACCATTAAACTGCGTAAGCAAACCCGTAGTGATGCGGTGATCCTGCTTTCCACCTGTGACCGTGTGGAAGTGTGGTGTGAGAATCCACAAATTGATTGCAAGGAGCCGTTTCTCAAGGCACTCTCTCTTCCCGTGCTCATATGGACCGAGCATACCTACAGCATCTTCGGTGAGGAGGCGATCGAGCATCTGTTCTCTTTGGCATGTGGCCTGCTTAGTCCCCTTTTTGGTGAGGACCAGATTATCAGCCAGATACACACAAGCCTCTTGAGAAGTCGAATCCATGGTTGCGCTTCACCCAGGATGGAGTATCTTTTCAGGGAAGCGATTACCACGGCAAAAGCAGTTCAATCGAAGGTTGACCTGCAGGTTCCCGATGAGTCCCTGGCTGAGGCAGTGCTTATGCTTCTTGAGAAGCGGGAAGCCGACAAGAAGGTGATGCTTATCGGGAGTAGTGCCCTCTCTCGTCTTGTGGCAAAAACTCTCTCTGGAAAGGGATATCAGGTAACCATGACATTCCGCGATCTTGAAAAAGCAGATCTTTTACTGCCAGAGGGCGTTCATGCACTCGCCTATGAGGAGCGTTTTGATCATTTCAAATCATACGATGTAGTGATCAGTGCAACGAAGGGGATGGAGTATACCGTTGATCTCGACAGCCCCGATGGCCCAAAGCTTTTCATTGACCTAGCACCGGTAAGGGATATCAATCCAGTACTGGCTGAGAGGAAAAATGTTGAAGTACTTACGGTGGAAGACTTTTCTGTGTCCCTGCCCCGAAGGGAAGCAGCTACTGCCGAAGCAAGGATCATACTGTCTGAGCGATTGGGAAAGGCTGTTCACTACCTAACCTACCGACATCAGGTGGAGGCCGTTCAGCATATGGCAGGCCAGGCTGCAAACGACTTGGTATATCGGCTCAATAGCTCTCTGTCTTCACACAAACTGGACCTCGATTTCCGCAAGGATCTCTATGAGACCGCCAGGAAGGCATTCAGTCATCAACTCTATCAGGAGAGAAAGAGGGAAGCTGCCATACAGCGATATGACCTTTCCCTATGCTTGGAAAGTGGCCATGCGAGGTATCCTGGTGACCCTGATACCATTCTCGAACCATTCCATACC
>NZ_JAEKNT010000249.1 GCF_016406725.1 Sphaerochaeta sp. S2
GCATAGATCTTTTCGGCGAAACAACCACACTGATACAATCAATAGGTGTTGTTACTTCCTTAAGACTCGACACTGCCTTAACCCCTTCTACTTCATCATAGACAGGATTAACAGGTGTTACATTATAGTCGAATTTTAAAAGCTTATTGTATATCTTATTACCGTATTTTTCTGGGTTTGGATTAGCACCAACAACTACCCAATTTTTCATTTCCAACATTTTTGCAATTGTCTTTTCCATATTTCCTCCTGACCCCCTGCTATGGGGTAATTTTATTTTAACCAAATTTGAAAACGATTACAAGTCTAAACATTTTATATATACCACTTTTCGTGGTAAAATAACATGATAAGAAGGTGGAACACTTGAAAAATAAAGCTGTTATTTTAGGTGCAAATTATTATATAGGTTTAAGTGTTATTAGATGCTTAGGCAGAAATGGTGTCCACACGGTTGCCATTGAATATCAAACACAAGGTACATACGGTTTTTTATCTAGATACCTTAAAGAGAAACATATCGCACCTCACTATAAAAAAGATACTAGAGCATTTGTTGATTTTCTAATCACTTATGCTAAAACACAATCATATAAGCCCGTACTATACCCCTGTGCAGATCCATATGTAGAAGTCGTGGATGCTCATTTAGATGAACTCAGAGAGTATTATTTAATTCATCAATCGGAGCAAGGATTATTTTCAAAACTCATGGATAAAAACAGTCTACATGATATTGCTGTTGCACATCGTGTTTTAGTACCTGAAACCATTCGTATTGATGATGACAACCTCATTGAACGTGTGAAAAATGAAATTGGCTACCCATGTATTGTTAAGCCCTCTGATTCACCTGCTTTTGTGGATGTTTTTAGATACAAGATGTTCAAGGTTACGAATGAAGCAGAATTAGTGGCTGCAATTAAAAAAGCAACTTTTAAGAACCTTGACGTGTTCGTTCAGAGAATCATACCAGGATTCGATGATCACATGTATACTTATGATGCTTACTTAAACCAAGATTCAAAAGTAACTCATTATATGACCTGTAATAAAAAGAGACAGTACCCGATTAATTTTGGTGCTTCTGTTTTTACTGAACAAGTCCACGTGCCACAGCTACATGAAATTGGCGCACCTTTTTTAGAAGCGGTCGGTTTTAAAGGATTTGCAGAAATTGAATTTAAAAAAGATGAGAAAACAGGTGACTTCTATCTGATCGAAATAAATGTTAGAACCACCAATTTAAATGTGCTTTTAGAAAAAGCAGGCATCAAT
>NZ_JAEKNT010000250.1 GCF_016406725.1 Sphaerochaeta sp. S2
TCCTTGAGGTCCTCACTTCTGCCTTTTGTGACCTGCCCTACCCTGAGGTCAAGGTATTCTCCCTTGTCCTCCTTGATATAGCGTTCCATCTCCTCAAGGCCCATCACCATCTGGTTACTCTCTTTCTGTTTCTCTTTCAAGGAGAGCAGGTTTGCCGTCAGGTCATCCAATGTTCTGCCGAATGCTTCCAATTGAGGTTTTTCCAGATTCTGTACATTCAGCACATCACTGGTTGGTACTGCAATATGTCCTTGCTTAAGCAAGGCTTCCACCCGATGACGCATATCCTGCAGGGCTGAACGGCTGACAGAACTTTGGCGGAATGAGAGTTTTTCCATCTGGCCGGAGTCCAGCTTGTTGATGTGGACAAAGTCCAAGACACCAAGAGCGAGCAGGGATTTGACGACCGTATCACTGGTCTGCTCCAATACCACTGCAGTAAGCAGTTTCATCGGTCGTGTAAACAAGTTCATACCAACACCCCCCTGATATACGCTTCTTCATATCCGTAATACTTCCCATTGAGAATAGCCTTCACCATGCTTGTCTCTTCCTTGAAGAGGAAGAAATAGGACAAGGATAGTCCTATGGTAAAGGGGTCCTGGGAGAGCATACGTTGATAAATGGCTTTTCTCCGCTCAGCCAAATATCCTTCTATTTTCAAGATCTCAAGCACACTCGCCTCAGCACCTTGCACACTGCCGGGATGCTGTTGCTCCTCAAGCCCTGGATAATAACGGTTGATAATGGCATGAGGATTACGCTCTGAGGAATTCTGCATCAAATACGCCTCACTCTCCTTGCTTGAGACAACCTTTCCCCAGGGAAGCAGAAGTCTCTTCACTGCATCTGCATCCATATGGTGGTACCATCCGTAGCGTACCAACATCATAAGATTGCGCAGATCTATTTCCAGGAGAATCATGGAAGTTGCCACTTCTTCATCTGCTTTCTTGAGCGTCTTCACACACTCCATCAAATGCACATACCACATTCGGTCCAGCTCTGTCTCGAGGGAGAACAATCCTGATTGCTGTAGGTCTTGCTCACTGAATGCAGTAACAGTGGCATGATAGGGGCTATCCTTTAGTGCAGTACCGACTGCTTCCCAGCTGGTTGCATTGATCAAGGCGGTCCAGTCTATGGGAGAAAGAATGGGGTCCTTGAAGAGGTACTCACTGCGATGGCGAATCGGTCGTTGCCTCATGATGCTGCTGTACCAGAGCCGGAGTGTGTTCTTCAGGTTGTCTATTTCGATTTTTCCAAGAAGATGGTTGATCAGGTCGGCACTACTTCCCTCAAGATACCCTGCAACCTCCTTGTACATGGAAATCTCCATCCCAAGAAGCACCAGTTCCATCTGTTGAAGGTCTCCGGTTCGGTCGTATGCCTCAGCTACTGCGTGGTATTTGGAGTCACGAAGTACCCCCACAGCCTCTACCAAGGAAGAAGCGTGCAGAAGGTTTTCAATAACCTTGCTCTGTCGCATCAAACCAATCTTAGCCCGAAGCTTGGCATTGATGAACCCATACAACGATACACGATCACTGCTCATTTGTTTTCCAGAAATGTATCAAAATCAGTCTTGCAGACTTGCTCCACGATTGAATGTGCAATGGCCTCAAGAGTATCCTTTGAAAGGTTGCTCGATATATTCAAGCTCTCTTCATACTCCTCAACTTCAGTCCTTGCCTCAGTTTCGGCCTGTTCCAATTGTGCACGAAGACGTTCACGTTCTTCTTTCATTGAGGAACGTATGAGTTCATTTGCAGCACTTTGGGCGTCGGAAATAGCATCTCTAGCTGTATGTTCGGCGTCTCGTATTATTTGTTGTGCTCTATCTTCAACGGATAATACATCGTTGATTATATCGCTACGCACGGCTTCACTTCCTATTCGAGTTATATAGATCTTTTTTTATACTCTACCTTTTGGATAAACGTGTCAAGCAAACCTAGGGAGCGGCAGTGACAACCTGCTGTGCATTGGGGTCGGTTGCGTCAAAATCGACCATGGAATCGAACATATCCTCATCGAAGGCATAATCATCTTCACTCACGAAGCCATCCTGCTCGAAGGATTCAAACCCAAAATCACTCTCATCAAATGGCGGGAAGATAATGGTCCAGAATGTCTCCTCATCCATACGTTCAATCACTTCAAGGGTAACTTGCGCGTCATACCCGGTAGCAAGCTCGGCTCCGAAGACATCCGTTTCCTCTTCTACCTGTACCCCACTGAATGCATCTTCCACAATGATTCGATGCTCAAAGGCAGGGTCGGTAACCCAGAAATCCTCAAGCAACAAGACCCTCTCCAGGCCCAAGTCCTCAGAAGATATATCGGGAACGACAAACCTCACTGCATACCACAGATCCTCCACTTGCAAATCAAAGAGATAGGTACCGCTGGAAACTTCACTGAGGATGTACCGTCCTTCCTGGTCAGTGAAGAGGTAGAGAGAATCATTTCGGATAAGTTCCTCTTCTCCTGCAGCATTCAATATCACTTCATACACGGGAGATGAATACTGGATGTAGGGGAAACCATCGGCCATATAGAGTACTCCACTGACAGTAAAAGAGGGTTCCATATCAAGTCGAGCAACAAAGGACTGTCTGCTTCGTGGACTTAATTCATAGACGAATGAGGTACCGGTTGAATACTCACTTATCCCACTGCTGAATACCACGATACTGTTTGTGGCATTGGGAGTAACTGAGTTGTACAACGCACTTCCCAGTGGTCTGCTCAATGCAGAGGGTGAACTATCCAAGCTTCGTGCAATCGAGATGTCTGAATCTTTCAGGTCCCCGACCGGTTTTACCAGCAGGAAGGACTCTCCGACTGCCTTTCCGATACCGAATGCTCCATCAGCATATGCAAGGGCGGTACTTGCCGTAAAGGTAGTGGTCATATCCTGATAGGAGTTGCTGATCTGCTGTCTTAATGAGAAGTTTGAAAGCTCCCCGCTATGGGCCCATGCAGCAACAATGGAGTGGTTCCTTGGATCCTCAAAGCGGAACCCGCTCAAGGAAAGATTGACACTATCTTTTCCGGTTGGTCTCCAGCTCATTCCTGCAGATGAGGATGCAGTCCCATCGAAGAACGGCGATCCAGAACGAACACTTGTGGAAGTGTTTGCGCTCAACTTTGGACTGAAGGTATAACTGCCTGAAATTTGGGCAGAAAGAGTTGGACTAAGAGGGGTGGTACTTGCTGCATTGGCGGTAACCGAGCCACTTAACGAGAATCCAGAGAAAGGAGAGAACCCTGTTGCAAAGGAAGCACTCCAACCTGGGGCTTGGTTTGCAGAATTATAGAGCAGGTTCCCTGAGAGCGTATACCGAACGTTCTCAGTGAAACTCCCTGAATAAGAGAGTGAAAGCGTGGTATTTGTAGAATGGGGGCTTCCTGATACCTTTGCAGGAATGGAATGGTTAAGTGTTCCACTGATCGTTCCAAACCCACTATCCTGAGGACCGCTGTAACGATGACTCAAACTTGCAGAGAAGGATGGAGTTAGCTTTGACGCATCCAGACCAAGGGAGAGCTGCAACTGCGATGTACCGACCATGGTTGCATACACTCCATTGAACATACCGCTGAAAACACCTGGGCTGAAGGCAAGTTCACTGGTGAAGGTAAATACATCCGTTAATCCAGTCTGTTGATAAT
>NZ_JAEKNT010000251.1 GCF_016406725.1 Sphaerochaeta sp. S2
GATGATGAAGGATGCGAAGGATAGGTTGATCAGGGCAAACTTGCGTCTGGTTGTCTCCATTGCAAAGAAATATACCAACCGTGGCTTGCACTTCTTTGACTTGGTCCAGGAAGGCAATATTGGATTGATTAAGGCAGTCGAGAAGTTTGAATACCGCAAGGGTTTCAAGTTCTCTACCTATGCCACGTGGTGGATCCGCCAGGCAATTACCCGTTCAATCAGTGATCAGGCAAGAACCATTAGGGTTCCTGTACATATGATAGAGCAGATCAACAAGGTGGTAAGGGAGTCAAGGATGCTTATGCAGTCCCTTGGTCGCGAACCCACCGATGAGGAAGTGGCTGAGAAGCTGGGCTGGACCGAGATCAAGGTCAAGGCAGTCAAGAATGTTGCCCGTGAGCCGATCAGCCTTGAGACTCCTGTTGGTGAAGAGGAAGACTCCTTGCTCAGTGATTTCATTGAGGATAAGGAAGTGGAGAATCCAGCCACACAGACAGCATATGCACTGCTGCAGGAACAGCTGAAGGACGTGTTGGCTACACTGCCTGCAAGAGAGCAGGAAGTACTGAAAATGCGATTCGGACTCGATGATGGGTATTCATTGACACTCGAGGAAGTTGGGTTGTATTTTGAGGTGACAAGGGAACGTATCCGCCAGATTGAAGCTAAAGCTTTGAGAAGGCTCAGACATCCCAAGCGAAGTAGGAAATTGAAGGATTTCATTTGAGAGATACAGGGAGAAGATGATGGAAGAAGCAGAAGTATTTGCACGACTCAACCAGCTGCAGGAAGACCTTAGTGACCGGTTTGCGCTTGAGGATGAGATTGTCAAGTTGCCAAGGGATTTGAAGGTCAAGCAGGAACTGCTCGACAAGATTAACCTTGAATATATTGAGGAACATACGAGAAGTGAGGTAGCCAAGGATGATCTGAAAAGCCTTCACATCCAGTATGATGATGCAGTATTGGCTCGTGAAAACTCTGAGAAGCAGATGGAGTTGATCAGTACCCAGCGTGAATTCGAGGCGTTGGAGAAAGAGATCAAGGATGCTGCAGCAAAGGAACAGAGTCTGCTCAAGCAGTTGCATGTGAAAGAGAAGCAGGTCAACGAGTATAGTGAACGCCTTACTGAGAAAGAGCAGTTGATGTCACTCCAGAAACAGGAAGTTGACAGCGAGGCAAGCAAGATTGAAGCCCTGCTCGATGAGAAAAGGAAGGAACTTGAAGCACTTGAGAAAAAGTGCCTGAGTTACATTGGTGGTGACATTGATGAAGACCTGTACAACAAGTTCTGCAATATTGTGAAGAACAAGAAAGGAAAGGGGATTGTTCCCATCCATGGATTGGTATGCCAGGGCTGTCATATCGTTCTTCCAAACCAGTTTGTCAATGAGGTCAGGGAAGCAAAGAAAATTGAATTCTGCCCGTACTGCAGTCGTATCCTCTTTTATGAGGAAGCTGAAGGTGCAGAAGAGAAGTTCCGCAAGCATGTTGAAAATGTGGATATCGAGGAAGGCGGTCTTTCCGACTTTGTCGATAGCAGTGAATTCGACGATTTGCTCTAGGTTTTTTCAAGGTAGGCTAGATGATCGCGGGCGGCTACCAGCCGCTTGAGGAAAGTCCGGGCTCCATAGGACATGACGCCGGGTAACACCCGGGAGCGGTAACGCTATAGAGAGCACCACAGAAAAAATACCGCCGGTTTTCCGGTAAGGGTGAAATGGTGGGGTAAGAGCCCACCGCACCACTGGCAACAGGGGTGGCAGGGTAAGCCTCGTCAGGAGCAAAACCAAGCAGCAGGTGGGTTGTCCGCCCTGATCCTGCGGGTCGGTTGCTAAAGAGCCTTGGCAACAAGGTTCTTGGATAGATGATCATCACAAACAGAACCCGGCTTATTGCTTGCCTTGTTTTATGATAGACAGGAGAACAGAGGATGAAGAAAACACGATTGTGGAAGCTCCTTCTGTTCTCCTTTTTTCTTGTTTTGCTGTCTTCTTCCTGTGTAAAAGATGCTTCCTCCTTACAGGAGCTCGCACAGCAAGGGGAATGGGATACCTTATATCATGCAGCAAAAAAGGATTTCAGGGAAACCTACAGAAGTGGCAGTCTCTACTATCTTGCACTTGCGCAGGCTGAGCGCGGTGACAACAAGTCGGCATTGCAGAGCCTTGATCTGTATCAGGAGATAACAGGAGAGGAAGGAGCCAGTATTGCGGCCCGGAACCTGATGCTTATTCTCGCTGACCGAATAGGAAATGCAGTGCTTGTTGTTGAGCAAGCTACGTTCCTTGATGAGGCTGGAGCCCTAGGGATCCAGGGAGCGAGAGCCTACTATCAGGCACTGATGGCCCTTGGTCGCTCTCAGGAGGCAGCCATGGTATTTGCCACCTACCTCAGGCAGCAATTGGATGGTAGTGAGTATGCACTCTTGCTTCTCGAAGCGGAAGCTCCGCTTGGACAGATACGGGATGCTCTTGGCGAACTGGAAGATGGGGAAGCGGTGTCTTTGCTTGCGACCATTGCTTCCAGGCTCCCCTCGAAGGCTTGGGCACAGACGCTGGTCCCCCTTGCGCAGGAGTATGAGCAGGCAGACCTGACCCCACAGGAGAGACAGATGCTGTATGCATCTTTAGCAACACTTTGTACACAAGCAGATTTCAGGGTTCTGGCCAATAAGTACCAGACCTTGTCAATGGAATGAATACACAGAGAAAGGATTGAGAATGAATATACTTGAGGCATTAGCCGACGATCTGGTAATGGTTGCACAACCAAGCCGATATACTGGTGGAGAATTCCACTATGGTAAGAAGAACATGGATGCTGTGGATTTCCATGCAGCAATCTGTTTCCCCGATCTCTATGAGATAGGGATGAGCAACAATGCGGTGAGAATCCTCTACGATCTTCTGAACAGGATGGACCATGTGCATTGTGACCGGGTTTTTTCCGTTGCCCCTGACTTTGAGGAATTGCTGAGAAAGAAACAGCTTCCACTCTATACCCTTGATCTGCACAAGCCATTGCATGAGTTGGATTTGTTGGGTATATCAATCGGGTATGAATTATGTGCCACCAATGTACTCCAGGTATTGGAACTTGGACAAATTCCTCTCAGGAGCAAGGAGCGCGGGGATGAGCATCCCATTGTCATTCTTGGAGGCCCTGCAGTAACCAATCCACTGCCATTCTCACCGTTTGTTGACTTTGTTTTCATCGGTGAGGCTGAGGGTGGCTTGGAACAGGTGGTCCAGACCATGAGAAAAGCCAGGGAGCAGGGCTATGGAAGAGTGGAAACACTCAAGATGCTCCAGGAGTTCCCGTTCCTTTGGTCACCAGAGAAGAAGCGATCCTTGCGATTCATTGATGACTCCTTTGGCCTTAAGCGTGATGCCCGATACCAGCACTATGTGGTTCCATCGTTCAAGGTAGCCCAGGATAATGGTGTTGTGGAGATCATGAGAGGATGTCCCAATGGTTGTCGCTTCTGTCATGCAGGACAGTACTACAAACCATACAGGCAGAAACTCTATGAAACCATCAAGGAAGAGGTAACCCAGTATGTCGATACGCTGGGCTACCGGGAGGTAACCCTTAGCTCTCTCTCCAGTGGGGACCATCCCTATATCAAGGAGATGATCGAGACGCTGAATGCAGAGTTTGCTTCCAAACATGTCTCCTTTGCCCTGCCCAGCTTGAAGGTCAACTCCTTCTCTCTGGGAATTCTGGAGCAATTGAGTGAGGTTCGTAAGAGTGGGCTGACCTTTGCCATTGAGACACCCAAGGAGTCATGGCAGCTTGCCATGAACAAGCCTGTCCCCTTGGAACAGGTTATTGGTATTGCAAAGGAGGCGAAGAGCAGAGGATGGAAGTTGGCAAAATTCTACTTCATGATCGGGCTTCCTGTGGTCGACCGAGAGGAAGAGAACCAGGCAATTGTGGACTATCTTGGGGCAATCTGGGATGAGACCCATATCCGGATGAATATCAATGTCGGTACATTCATCCCCAAGCCTCATACGCCATTCCAGTGGTGTGCACAGCTTACCCCTGAACAAAGCTACCAGCAGCTGAGCCAGTTGAAGAAAATGATCAATGAGCGGATCAAGGGATGCAAGGTAAGTTACCACGAACCGAGCGTCAGTTATCTAGAGGGTCTGATCAGCAGGGGAGATGCACGGTATGCAGATGTAATTGAGAAGGCTTACCAGAAAGGGTGCCGCCTGGATGCATGGAATGAGTACCTCCAGTATGATCTTTGGAAAGAGGCCATTGCTGAAGCTCCCTACAATCCAGAGGAAGCTATTTTCAAGGACTATGATGTTGAAGAGGAGTTGCCCTGGGATTCAGTTTCCCTGCGTGTAGGAAAGAAATTTCTCAAGGAAGAGTGGGACAGGGCAAAGAACTTGCTCCTGAGTGATCGTTGCTACGATGTATGTGAACATCAGTGTGGAGCATGCTCAACTGCCCATCAGGTAGTGGATGTAATCCACAAGGATCCCTTCTTTGAGAAAAAGAAAGATGAGAAACCTGTAGAAACTGCCCCCCCTCAACCAGTTCAAGCCGATACCGTACAGACGGTGATTCGCTATTCCAGGTATGGCTCTGCGCTCTATGTAAGCCATATCAATGCAATGAGAAACTTTGAGATGGCATTCCAGCGCTCAGCGCTTGAAGTGCAGTTCACCCAAGGATTCAATCCCAAGCCAAAGCTTGAGTTTGTGAACCCACTTTCCATTGGAATTGCCGGTGAAGAAGAGGTAATGCTCGCTGAATTGGTGGACGACGGAACGTTGGATGAGGAAAAGGTGAAGGGTGAGTTGCAACAAACCCTTAACGAAGGATACACAATCCTGGATGTATTATTCCTGAAGGGACCGAAAAAGCAGACACTTGCCAAGCATCTGAAAGGAAGCTTGTTCAGCATTGACACCAAAGGTGAGGAACCCTATACAGGGATCTTGGAGAAACGCTTGCAAGCATCTGATACTTCCTTGGAAGTATCCAGAGGAGATGCACCTCACCAATATATGGTTCGTATTACTGGGGAACGTAACCTGGTCAAATTACTCTTCGGTTCTGATGTTGACAAGTTCCTGATCGCAAGCAAGCTTACGATCAAGCGAGAGAAGCTCTTTGCGGGATCTTGGGATACTGGATATGTAGAGTAT
>NZ_JAEKNT010000252.1 GCF_016406725.1 Sphaerochaeta sp. S2
CTTTCACCCCCGGTGTCCCTATGCTGTAGAAAAGTGCCGAAGGGAATACCCACCATTGAAGGAAGTATCACCAGGACATTCTGCAGCTTGTTGGGTAGTTCAGAACGATACCAAGTAAGGTTTGTAGAAATCTTGTCATACAGAAAAACAGGCTGTGAGAACAGCCTGTTTTCTCGTTGAGCAATCACTATCTGGTTACTCTTCGTTCTTGTTAAGCAATCGGACGCGATCGGGAGTGAAGTCAATTGAGACCTCTTCCCCTTCCCCAAACACCTTCTTTGCATGTGGGTCGTCAATCTGTACCAGGACTTCTCCGAAGGAGGTGTTGATGAATGCTTCCATGCTGTTTCCAAGATAGACATTCATCCTGACCTTCCCTTCAATCTTGCCCTTTCCCTTCTCCACAACACGGAGTGATTCAGGACGAGCCATCAGCACCGCTTCAGTTCCTACCTCCACATCGGTTGCAGCACGCTCTACTGCAACCTCTTTCTCTCCAAGCTGGCAGGTCCAAAGGTTTGCTTCCTGTTTCATTACCTTGACAGGGAAGAAGGCAGCCTTGCCGACAAAACCAGCAACAAAGCGTGAATCAGGATTTTCATAGATATCTATCGGGGAGCCAATCTGGCGGATATATCCGTCCTTCATGACTACTACACGGTCTGAGAGGCTCATGGCCTCAACTCGGTCGTGCGTAACATAGACAGCGGTAATGCCCAATTCCTTCTGGATTTTACGTATTTCTACACGCATCTGCTCTCTAAGCAATGCATCAAGGTTGGACAGAGGTTCGTCAAGCAACAACACTGATGGGGTGACAATAAGGCTTCGTGCGAGTGCAACTCGCTGTTGCTGTCCTCCAGAGAGCTTGGAAGGTGCACGGTCCCCATAGTCGGCAAGTCCGACCAAGGAGAGGGTTTCATTCACTTGCTTGGTGATTTCCTCATGGGGAATCTTACGAAGTTTCAATCCATAGGCTACGTTGTCGAAGACCGTCATATGAGGGAAGAGGCCATAGCTTTGGAACATGGTGGCAGTGTCACGTTTGTTCGGGGGTAGCATGGTGACTTCCTCGTTTCCAATGTATATCTTTCCCTCAGTGGGAAGCTCGAATCCTGCTATCATTCTGAGCGTGGTGGTCTTGCCACAACCGGAAGGACCAAGCAGGGTTACCAACTCGCCAGGTTCGATGACGAAGTGAGAATCATTGACAGCAATGACATCAGACTTTCCTTTTACATCCTTGAATTTCTTGGTTACATGCTCAAGGGTTACCGATACGCTTTTCTTTTCCATACATCACCACCTTAGCGGGTTGAAATAGTTTTTTGGGTGAGCTTGTCATCACGAACCACAACCTGCATCAGACCCCAGACAGAGAGGACGATGACGATGAGGATGGTTGACAAGACGCTGGCGAGACCGAAACGAAGGTTCTCCGAGAAGTTGAAGATCAGAACGGTCAGGTGATTCCAGCGAGCCGAAATCAAGAAGATGATTGCACTGACAGCAGTCATGGACCGTACAAAGGTGTAGGACATGCTGGACAGGAATGCCGGACGAATCAAGGGAAGGACGATCGTCTTGAAGACTGTAGGTACATCGGCACCGAGATCAGCTGCGCTCTCCTCGATGGCAGGATCAATCTGGTGAAGGGCAGTAATGCCATTCTCCAGTCCTACCGGTAGCTCTCTGATTACATAGTTTATGACAATGATCGCCCCAGTTCCTACCAGCAAGAGTGGTTGCCGGTTGAATGCCAGAATGTAACTGATACCGATCAAGGTACCAGGAATGGCATAAGGGGTCATGATCAACATCTCAAGAAATCGTTTTCCGGGGAATTTCTTTCTTACTATCAACATTGCGGCAAGCATAGCCAACAGTCCTGCTGTTGGTGTTGCAATGGCAGCCAGGGTTACCGTGTCACGAATGGATGTCCATCCACGAGAGACAGCTTCGCCCCAGTTTGCCAGGGTGAAGGAGTAGTCGATACCCCAGTTGACCACGAAACAACCTGCCACGATGGTCAGGTAGAGAGAGGCAATGAAGCCAAGGAAAATCCAGGAGAAGGTCTCCAAGGCAACCCTGACCGGTTTGTTGGTGAGTTCGGTAAGCGTAGTGGAAGGTTTTCCTGTCACCGTTACATAACTCTTCTTTGCAACCCAGTTTCGCTGTACCAAGAAGGCTGTGAGGGTTGGCATCAAAAGGATGAATGATAGGGCTGAACCAGCTCCGAGGTTGCTACGACCGGTTACCAACATATAGGCTTCCGTTGAGAGTACCCGGTAGTCACCGCTCAGCAACAACGGGTTTGCAAAGTCAGCCAGCGAATTGGTGAAAACCAACAGCCAAGCCGATAGAATGCCAGGAACAGAAAGGGGGAGGGTTATCTCCTTGAATGTCTGCCATCTGGTGGCACTCAAGTCAAGGGAGGCGTCCTCCACGGTGGAATCAATCTGTCTCAAGACACCACTGATCGTCATAAACGCAATGGGGAACATTCCGATTACCTGTACAATCGTCAGGCCACCCAAGCCATAAATGGACGTATTCAGGTGAAGCAGTTGTTTACTGATCAGTCCATTGTTACCAAACAAGAGAATGATGGAGAGGGAGAGACTGAACGGTGGGGATATGACCGGCATGGTTGCCATGGTGGTCATCAATTTCTTTTTCTTGAAACTTGTCCGTTCAATCAGGAAGGCAAACATGAAGCCGACCAGCGTGGAAATGGTAGCTGTAAGCACACCCAGTCTGAGCGAGCCCCACAGTGCGACCAAGTAGGTTGGGGAGAGGCTCTCTTTCCATGTCTGAAGGCTGAATACCCCATCTTTCATGAATGAGAGCCTGATGGCCTCTACCAAGGGGTAAGCGATAAAGACTATGACAATACCAAACAATCCCAGTACCATGAATCCCGTCAATGGATCACGGGTAAAGGTAAGTACAAGGAGAATCCCCAAGAACACCACTGCCGCGGCTATGAACAGGGTCTTGAGCAAGTTGCTGTATCCAGTGGCAGTACTGGAAGGGACAAGAATCATTGCAGCTCCGGATACTTGATACCCTGTCTCATCCACAACGGGTACAAAGTATACCTGGCTTTTAATGGTATCTGCGCTAATCGTACCAGGGTCCAGGCTATAATCAGCTTGATAGGTTGATCCAAGCTTCATCGGCTCCAGATAGTAGACACTCTCCATGGCCTTTTGGAATTCAGGAGTGCTGCTATACGCTTGGAATAAAGCATTTACCGTCTCAGATCCACTTTCAGGTATAAAGTTGAAGCTCTGTTCATCAAAGGTAAGATAAAGAGCTCTCGCCCCTGGGATGATGTCTTTAACCGTTGGAACCCAACGGGCAAAATCCTGTGGGGTCCTCTCATCGGGAACTGTTTGCGCGAACAGCTCAATTTCATTGAAATTACGCTCTGCTTCATATGATCTAAAATCAGAAGAGAGTGTGCTGTACATCCAGAAATCAGCCAGCAGGAATATCAGCGCTGCAGCGCAGAACTGAAGGATGCGTTTTTTTGTAAACATCGATTCATTCCGTTGGAACTACACACCCTGCAAGAGAGCTTGCAGGGTGGTAGGAAAAGCTAAATTACCACTGGTAATTATCTCTTATTTCCGATCTCATTGGTCCAGCGGTCAAGCAGACGGGTCTTGTTGACCTTGTCTCCATCCCAAGCCATATCCTGGTTGACTGTCTTGATCTCATTGATTGACAGGGCATCAGGATGCTTGGCAGCCCCTTCAGCTACCAGTACCACGTACCACTCGGTGAAGGTCTCTTGGGCAACAGGACTGGAGAGAACCCAGTCATACAGTTTCTTTGCATTGACTGTATCCGGACCACCCTTTACCAAGGACATGCTTGCCAGTTCGTATCCGGTTCCTTCAGAAGGAGCGGTGATTACGATTGGGGAACCAGCTGCCTTGAGCTTGACCTGGTCGTGTGCATAGCCGATAGCAACAGGGATTTCACCGGTTGCAACGCTCTTGCCAGGAGCACTTCCGCTCTTGGTGTACTGGTCGATGTTCTTGTCCAGTTCCTTCATGTACTCAATCATCTTGTCCTCAGTTCCAAAAATATCGAGAACTGTGGTCAAGGTGTTGTATGCAGTACCGGAGGAGTTGGGGTTTGCCATGCGGATATATCCCTTGTATTCAGGCTTGAGAAGATCAGCCCAGCTCTTGGGGGGATCGAATCCAAGCTCTGCTGCACGATCAAGGTTGGTCACGAAGGTGAGAGGACCAACATAGAGACCGATGTAGAAGTTATCCGGGTCACGGAACTGCTCAGGGGTCTTGGACGTGTAGCGACTTACATAAGGGGTAGTCAAGCCTTTGCTCTTTGCTGTGATGTGGTCAAGTCCAACACCACCAACCCAGATGGATGCCTGGGGATTGGATGCCTCAGCCTCAAGACGGGCTACCGTCTCTCCACCACTGAGACGAACAAAGTTAACCTTGATACCAGTCTCTTCCTCAAACAGCTGGAACAGTTTTGCAGCAAGAGGTTCCTCAAGCGTCGTATAGGCATTTACGCTTCCCGAAGCAGCAGCCACAGGAGCTTCAGTCTCACTTGCAGCTGGTGCAGGAGCAGCCTCTTGGCCTCCCTGTGCGAACAGTGCAGGTACGAGCATTACGAGAGCCAAAACCAAAGCAATAGTTTTTTTCATGCTTTCCTCCAAAATTTCGTATGATGTCCATCTAGATAGACAAAGAACTATGTATGTTTTATGCTAATGCCGCCAAGTTCCTGCAGTCAAGGTAAATCCTTCCAACCGCCAAATTGAAACCATTATCAAAAAATCATTGCATGGTAATCAACTCGGTTCAGCGTACAAAAGCCAAGTTTCTGATATAAGGCAAGGGCTGGAGGGTTGTCACTATCAACTTCCAGTCTTATTGCTTCTGTTTTCTTCGTGAGTGTATTGAGAGAAGATTCCATCATTTGGTAACCGTAGCCTCTTCTTCTATATGCCTTGTGAATACCCACTGCATGGATCATTGCCACCTCTTTATCAAGGTAGTGCACATTCAGCGTACCTACCGGCACTCCTTCAATATAGTAGAGAAATACCTGACCATCAGGGCGAGAGAGAAGGAAGGTTAGGTGTTGTTTGCTGGTCTGCTCATCCTGCTCAAAAATTTCACTCAGGATTTTCCCTGCAATCTCTTGTGTTTGCTGGGTAACTTCAGTGAGCATACCGGTGCTTTGCCTGGTTCTCCATTCACTGCTCTTCAGTTCCAGTACATACTCTGTCCGTGCGATGGTTGGATAGCGCTTGTTGAGGTACTTCTCTCCACTTTTCGATCCCTTTTCTCTGATGAACAGTGCTTGGGTATAGGTTGTGTGTGAGAAGAGGGGGAGTGCTGCAGCAATAAGAGCCGTCATATAACCCCGCTCTCTTTTTCCTGGATGGGTGAAGCCGGTGAACTCAACTTCTTCTTTGGTTGGGAAAAATGCTGTCAGGACACTGACCAGCTGTGCTGCCTCATACCCAAGGAAGAAGCACGGCTTTTCTGGCTCTACGTTCATATCACTCACAAGAAAGAGTTCTTGGGTAAGTGGTTCCTGCAGGCAGCAGAGTGCATACAGCTCTTCAATGTGTTGTTTTTGTTCGCTCGTAAACGTGTTGCATTGTTGGATATTCATCAATGCAAGTATTGAAGAAAAATGCCGGTACAGCTAGAGGTGTGCACCGGCATAGAATGTAAAAATCTTGATTTATGCCTTGATCAGGTGAACGGCGAATCCGCTGAGTTCCTGCTCAAGGTAACATACCTTGATCTT
>NZ_JAEKNT010000253.1 GCF_016406725.1 Sphaerochaeta sp. S2
GTATATGAACAGAAAGGAGAAAACAACCTTGGACATCATTCATTCGAATGCAAATCCCGATACCATCTATGCACAAATTGCAGAACAAATCCGTTCTCAGATCGTTTCTGGGGTCTTGAAGGAGGGTTCGTTGCTTCCATCCATCAGGGTGTTGGCGAAGGAACTAAGGATCAGTGTAATCACCACAAAACGTGCGTATGACGAATTGGAGAAGGAAGGATATATTCAGACCATTGCTGCAAAGGGAAGCTATGTAGCTTCTCGTAATCATGAGCAGATAAAGGAGGAGTACCTGAGAAAAATTGAGGAACATATGAGGGCAATCATGTTGCTCGCAGATTTCCTGGATCTTGGGGAAGATGAACTTGGAATGATGTATGCGTTACTGAAACGGGGAGATATGTAGAATGGAACAGGCTATCATATGCAAGGGTTTGAAAAAACAACTAGGAAATTTCATCCTCGATTACCAGGAATTCTCGATAGCACAGGGTACCGTACATGGGCTTATTGGAGCGAACGGAAGTGGCAAGACCACAACCCTCAAGCTTTTGCTGGGATTATTGCGCCAGGATGCTGGCAATGTTACGGTTCTTGGCAGTACGAATATTGGATTGGATTACCAGACAAGGGACTCCATAGGATTCATGGTGGAAGATGCTGGTATTCCGAGCATGCTGAACCCGCTTGAATTGGGACGTGTGTTTCAGGGAATGTATTCTCTTTGGGATGCTTCCTATTACCAACAGCTCCTGAGACAATTCCATCTTGACCCAAAGAAACCTTACAGGAAGTGTTCAAGGGGCATGAAGGTGAAGATGCAACTGGCAATTGCACTGAGTCATCGCTCAAAACTCCTGATCCTCGATGAACCAACCAGCGGACTGGATCCTGTGAGCAGGGATGAGATTATAACGTTGCTCTCCCGTTACAGTGAAGATGAGGATCACACGATCCTTATCAGCAGTCACATTACCAGTGATCTGGAAAAGCTCTGTGATTATGTGACATTTCTGGAAGACGGGAAGATTCGCTTATCCAGTGAGAAAGATGAACTGCTTGAACGGTATCGGTTGGTTCAGATCCCATCCACAAGGATTGCTGATGTTGAACCCAATGCAATAAAGGGTAGGAGGGATGGCCAGTTCCAGAGTGAGTTCCTGATGAGAAGTGAGGATGTTCCTCCATTTGGGGAGGTCCAGCGTGTCACCTTGGAGCAAATCATCATCATGGTATCCAAGGGAGGAGATTGGTCATGAAATCAGTAATTACTTTGATGTTGAAAGATTGGTATGTCTTGAAGAAGCGCTCAGGTATTACCTTGTTCATTATTCTCTTTTTTGCAGTATTTGCTGGGTTGCAGGGTGGGTTCCTCTATACGGCAATGTGTACCATGATGATGATAATGCTCACCCTTACCACATTTGCATACGACCAGAGTGATGGTTGGGAAGCGTATGTCTCTGCACTTCCTGTTTCCAGAAAGGTGGTGGTTCAGAGCAAATATCTGTTTGGACTTCTTGCGGTTGCCGGTTCTATTTTGTTGGTGCTGGCCTCTACAGTTGTTTTCAGGGGATTTGAGGTTGAGATATTACTCAATGCATTGGCTGTTCAGTTTTTTCTTGGGCTATTTTTCCTTTCACTGAACTATCCCCTTATTCTCAAATTCGGTTTCGAGAAGAGCAGGGTGTGGTACATTCTGATCACGTTTCTCATCGTGGGAGCTGGGTCAGCACTCACCACTGTTGCTTCAAAAGCAGCACCCCAGGATACGGCATCTGTTACCTTAATCGCAGGAATATTGGTATTCAGCTTATTGGTAATTAGTTACTTTATTTCACTCAGGATCATAAATCGCAAGGAATTTATCGAAATTTGACTATGAAATAGTAGTAAAAACCGGACAACATATGGTACTACAAAGCAAAGGAAGGCTGCCATGTGTGGAATAGTCGGATATATCGGTAATGAGGTTTCTTCACCAATCTTGCTTGAGGCCCTGAGAAGACTTGAGTACAGGGGCTATGATTCTGCAGGTATTGCTGTCATTTCCAAGGAACGAAACCTGCAAGTCAGGAAGATCAAGGGAAGGTTATCCAATCTTGAACTACTGGTCGAACAGAATCCTGTTGAGGGTAGCTGCGGAATTGGGCATACTCGTTGGGCGACCCACGGAGAGCCTAGTGATTTGAACAGCCATCCACACACTGATGTTTCCCAGAGTATTGCCGTGGTACATAACGCTATCATAGAGAACCACAGCCAGATACGTACCTGGCTCGAAAAACACCAGGTGTCTTTTTCCAGCCAGACAGACAGTGAGGTCATAGCACACTTGATCGACTTCCACTACAACGGTGACCTCCTGCTTGCAGTCAGGGAGTCTGTAGAGCGTCTGGAGGGATCCTATGCAATTGCCGTGGTCTGTGCGGACCAACCGGATATCCTGGTGGTTGCAAGAAAGGACAGCCCGCTGGTGATCGGTAGGTCAGAAGGAGCAACCCTGATTGCAAGTGATGTCCCTCCATTGCTTTCTCATACCAGGGAGGTCCAGTATCTGAACGATCTGGAGGTTGCTGTTCTCTCCAAGGATTCAGTACATATCTATAATCTTGAGGGGGAAGAACTTTCCCGTCCATGTGAGATCATCGATTGGGACATGGAAGCAGCTGAGAAGTGCGGCTATGAGCATTTCATGCTCAAGGAGATATGCGAGCAACCAAAGGCACTTGGTGATACGCTCAGGCCAAAGCTTGACAAGCAGGGAAAGCTGTCATTCCCAGTGGATATTGAATCACTCATAAAGGATGCCAGCCATCTCCTGATCACTGGTTGTGGTACTGCCTACCATGCTGCAATGGTTGCTTCCTATGTCATTGAACAGGTTGCCGCCATCCCTGTTGAGGTGGTGATCGCAAGTGAGCTTCGTTACAAGCGACACATCCGAAAAGAAGGGGAAATATGCATCCTTATCAGCCAGAGCGGGGAAACTGCCGATACAATCGCGGCACTCAGGATGCTGAAGAATCTTGGAATACCGACTTTGGCGATAACCAACGTGGTTGGTTGTACACTCAGCCGTGAGGCGGACAAGGTGCTGTATACCAATGCCGGGCCCGAGATAGCCGTTGCATCGACCAAGGCTTTCACAACCCAGTTGCTTAGTCTGTTTTCCTTGGCCACCTTGTTGGCGAAAGCTGATCAGTCAGCCTTGCTGGAAGCCCTGCAGCAGCTTCCCAGCCAAGCACAGCGGTTGCTCGACCGACAGGAGGACATCCAGAGGTTTGCGGCAAACCAATTCAACAAGACCAAGGTGTTCTTTATGGGGAGGCTGGTCGATTATGCCATCAGCCTTGAGAGTGCCCTGAAACTGAAGGAGATAAGCTATACGCACAGTGAGGCGTTTGCTGCAGGAGAGCTCAAGCATGGACCTATTGCGCTCGTCGACACATCCACATTGGTGGTGGCTCTCTGTACCCAGCCTTCTTTGTTTGCAAAAATGGATTCCAATATCAAGGAAGTGAAGGCGAGGGGAGCAACAGCACTGGTTATTACCTTCGAGCAAGTCCACACGTTCGATGAAACGGCTGATACGATATTCCGTATTCCCCAGACACACCCTCTGTTCAGTCCCATTCTCTCGGTAATGGTAAGTCAGCTGTATGCCTATTACTGTTCTGTACAGAAGGGAAATGATCCTGACAAACCAAGGAACCTGGCAAAATCGGTTACCGTAGAGTAACTGGTATTTCCAGAGATTTTCCGTATTCATCTACTCGTTTCTTGACTTGTACTTTTACATGCCTCACCATGTAATGGATTACATGAACTGGAATAAGTATTGAACTGTTCCAGTAAGGAGGCAGAGAAAGTGAAAGCGCTGAAGATTATTGTATTGGTACTACTGTCTGTGGTAGTCATCGTATACGGTATGGCATTCATGGTGTATCGCGGTGTGAACAATACCTTGCTCAACCAAGAATACTACCATACGGTTGTCAGTGACAATGAAATTCCCGCATTGGTGCATGATGAGATCGCCAATATGATCCCAGATATCGTCCGCGATGGTCTGACCGGTGGGAAAACCATCACAGATCCTGTAGAGAAAGCCGGTGTTGATGCACAGGTGGACTTGCTCAGCGGTGCAATCATCGATGCCCTGGGCGTGGACTGGATCGAGGATCAGGCAATTATGGTCACTGATGATGTGGTGAACAGTCTTACCGGCGAATCCGGGAAATTGACAGCAGTCATCGATATGGTACCAAGGCTTGAAGAAATCGAACAGAATATCGCCAAGGGGTTGGAGCAATACTCAGATATGGAGTTGATGGCTATGTTCGGGGCTCCCAAGGCTTATATCCCGGTAATTGCTGAACAGATTGTCGGCGAACTTGGTTTGCCGGAAACCCTGGTTATTGATGACCTGGTAAGCGACATGGCTCCAGGAACCATCACCATGGTCAGGGGATATCTTTCACTCATGAGTACCTGGCTGGGATTGCTGGTCATGATAATCGTTTTCCTGGTATTCCTGATTCTCTGTATTCTCCTGCTGCAGAGAAGCACCGGTTTGCAATGGTTCGGGATCACCACAGCGCTGAGCGGTGCATTGTTCCTGATCATCAAATCGATGTATTCAAGCCTGGATAGAATCGGGAGTCTTGCAGGTATCGATTTTGGATCGCTCCCAGTTCCAGCCGATACCATTGAAAACATTGTGAAGTACACGTTCGCACAAATGAACAAGACAGCCATTGTCCTGATC
>NZ_JAEKNT010000254.1 GCF_016406725.1 Sphaerochaeta sp. S2
CATCAGGGGTGGTGACCAGGTCAATGAACTTGTTGTAGCTCTTGGAAAGAGGCTTCTCAAGGACAATCATGGCAAAAACGGAAGTACCAGCTGATACATTTCCGGTTCGCTTCTTCACAGAATTGGTTGCAACCATTCCAGTACCTGCATCTCCCTCGGGAGGGCAGAGTGGGGTACCTGCTTCCAGCATACCGCTTGGATCGATCAAGGCCGCACCTTGCTTGCTCAATACACCTGCCTGCTCACCTGCTGGTAGAATGGAGGGTAGAATGGAGATTAAGTCCCAAGGGTATTTACGATCTTGTATCTGGTTTGCGAATCGGTCAAGCATTTCAGTATCATAGTGTCCACTTGCTGTATCAATCGGGAACATACCTGAAGCATCACCAATGCCCAGTACTTTCTCTCCGGTAAGCTGCCAGTGAACGTATCCAGCAAGGGTGGTGAGGAATGATATAGCTCCCACATGTTCTTCTCCACTGAGAATGGCATGGTAGAGATGACTGATGGACCAGCGCTCTGGAACAGGGTAATCAAAGAGGTCACTTAATTCTTCTGCTGCCTTGGCGGTAATCGTATTTCTCCAGGTTCTGAAGGGGACAAGGAGTTGTCCCTTTTCATCGAAGGCAAGATAGCCATGCATCATTGCACTGACACCCAGGGATTTTAGTTTTTTCAGCGGAACACCATAGTTGCTCTGAACCTCTTTCTGGAGATTGGCGAAACAGGTTGAGATGCCTTTCCATACATCCTCAAGGCTATATGTCCAGATTCCGTTGAGTAAGGTGTTTTCCCAGTCATGCCCCCCTTGGGCGATGGGCTGGTTTTCCGAGTTGATCAAAACTGCCTTGATTCTTGTGGAACCAAGTTCAATACCGAGCATTGTCTGGCCATTGACAATCTCTTGTGTAATTGTATTCTTCAGCATGTGCTACTCCTTCCGATAATTATAGCCTGTATAGCAGATTATGAAAAGTGTTGAAACAAAGAAACAGCGGAAGTTTAATCTCTTCCGCTGTGTAGAAATACCTGATTGATATTACATTACCGTTCCATTCTTGATGATTGCATTTTTATTGATGACGATAATCCCATCATGAATGGAATACATTGCAAAATCCCCTTCCTGACGAGGGATGTCATCAATTCCTATACGGCATCCGTCCCCGATACGGGCATTCTGGTCAATGATGGCCTTTCGGATAATGGTCCCCCTTCCGATACCTATATTGGGAATGCCTTTCTTCGCATTCTCAGCCTTCTGTTCCTGGGTCTCATAGAACGAGGCACCCATACAGTAGACGCCATCAAGAGAGGCCCCGGACTCAATAATGGTACGAACACCGATGATTGAGTTCACGATGTAAGCATTGGTTATGATGGAACCTTCACTGGTAAGTGAGTTTGAGATATTACAGAAATTCACCTTCGTAGCGGGCAAGTGTCTGCGGTGGGTGTAGATTGGCATTCTTTCATCGTAGAAGTTGAATTGTGGATTGATCGAGGCCAGATCAAGATTGGTCTCATAGAATGCCTTAATTGTTCCGATATCCTCCCAGAACCCGTCAAAGAGGTAGGTGGCAACCTTCCGTTGCTTGATGACATCGGGAATGATCTCTCTTCCAAAATCCGTCTTGTCGTTGTTCAGAACCTCTTCCATCGTCTGTGCGTTGAAAATGTAGATACCCATACTTGCGAGGTACTCATTGCTTGGGCCTGTATGTACTCCCAAGGAAGAGAACATGAATTCATCGCCAACCTTGTATTCACTGATGTCCAGGTCAATAGCTGGTTTCTCATAGAAATCGGTAATCATTCCATCCTTGTCACAGCCGATGATACCCAACCCTGTTGCTTGCTCCCTGCTAATGGGCTTTGATGCAATGGTCAGTTCGGCACCGCTCTTGATATGTCTGTCGAGCATCTGTCCAAGGTCCATTCGATAGAGTTGGTCTCCACTGAGAATGATATAGTAATCGGCATTCTGGTCGTGGAAGTGCTTCATGTTCTTACGAACAGCATCAGCAGTTCCCTGATACCAAGTATCAGTTTGATTGGTCTGCTCTGCAGCAAGAATCTCTACAAACCCGTTTGAAAAGGTGTCGAAGATATAGGTGTTGGAGATATGGTTGTGAAGCGAAGCAGAGTTGAACTGGGTGAGGATGTAGATCTGCCTGATTTCACTGTTGATACAGTTTGAGATTGGAATATCCACCAATCGATACTTTCCAGCAAAGGGAACTGCAGGTTTGGCACGGTCCATGGTGAGAGGATACAGTCTGGTACCTTTTCCCCCTCCAAGTACAATCGCAATCGTTTTTTCTCTAGTTCGCATGTCATTTCCCCCTTAAGCTGGATCTATATACTGTTTGATATGCCTTGGCCGACCGCTCCCATGAACTGTCCCAAAGCATGCATCGTTCTCGAATGGTCTGGAGTGTCTTTGGACCCTTCTCCCACCAATATATTGCCCTTTCTACTGCCTCAAGTATACCACGAGCGCTCATACTCTCAAAGAGAATGCCGGTTCCCTCCTTAGGATTCTCATCCAGGTCTATGATACTGTCTGCAAGACCTCCTGTCTTTCGGGCAACAGGCAAGGTACCATAGCGTAAGCTGTAGAGTTGGTTGAGTCCGCAAGGTTCATATCGACTCGGCATCAGGAAGAAGTCGGCTCCGGCTTCAAGACGGTGAGCCGCCTTGTTGCTGAAGAGGATATTCACTGAGAGGTTTTCATAGCGTTCCCCAAGTTCCCTGAGCTTTATCTCCATCGCAGAATCACCGGTACCAATGAGGATCATCTGCATGGTGTGCTTTTGCAGCATCTGCTCCAAGGCACAGGGAGATCCTTCAAGCAATTCGACGAACCCCTTTTGCTCGGCAAGTCGACTGATCATGGCAAAGAGTGGTATGGAGGGGTCTCTTGGAAGATTGAACTCCTCTTGCAGTTCTGCCTTGATTACCTGCTTTCCTTGCTGAGAATGTGCAGAGAAATGATGTTCTATGAAAGGATCTGTTTCAGGATTCCACTCATCCGGATCGATACCATTGATGATACCATCCAGGTCAGCTGAACGTTCAGTGAGCAGTCCATCCAAAGAGCAACCATACTCTTTGCTCTGGATTTCTTTCGCATAGGTTGGGCTGACGGTGGTGATGCGATCGGCAAATTCCAAACCGGTTTTCAGCATATTGATACGCTTGGTCGGCGTCTCTCCGCTGAACATCCTGTTGTCAGGCAAGATGTCAGTACTGAGCAACTCCAAGCGTGAGAATTCACCCTGATAGGCTAGATTGTGGATGGTCATTACGCTCTTGGTTTTCTGGTAAAATGGATCATCATGCAAAGAAAGGAGATAGGGAAGAAACCCACAAGTCCAATCATGACAGTGCATGATATCGACTTTCCAGTCGAGGAGCTTGCAGAGAACCAAGGCAGCCTTATTCAAGAGAGTGAATCGTTTCAGGTTGTCGTGGTACGGGGTAAAAGAGGTGTCGCCATAAATCCCCTTCCTGTCCGTGTAAAAAGGGTGTTGTACAAAGTAATACGTCACCTTTCCAAGACGAGTCTCGCAGAAAGTTACTGACTCGGTACTTCCTAGAAGAGAGACCTCTCCTTGAAACGGTAAATCGGTGAAGGATGTTCTATCGACACTCCCATAGAGAGGAAGCACTACTCGGACCTCTTCGCCAACCATGGCGAGGGCTCCCGATAGTGCCCCAACTACGTCTGCAAGCCCCCCTGATTTAGAGAAGGGGACAGATTCACTCGATACCATACATATATTCATGCCTCAATTAGAACACTAAGGCTATGTCATCGTCAAGGAGATTTGTGTGATATATGAGTTAGGAAATGCACCCTAACGGTATGCATTTCCCTCCAATTCGTCGATATACTCACTTGAACAGTGGGCAGCAATGGCTCCATCACTGGCTGCTGTTACCAACTGCCTGAATAC
>NZ_JAEKNT010000255.1 GCF_016406725.1 Sphaerochaeta sp. S2
GAGATATGGTGCCCTTGGATGTTCTCAATCAGTAAGGGGTCTCCCGTTTGGGGCTCTGTAACCGCTCCATGCGGCAACAAGCCAACTTGAAGCAAGGCCTGAAACCCATTGCAGATACCTCCTACCAATCCATCGCGCTCATCCAGGAGTGCATGGATCTCTTTCCTGACCAGTTCATTACGCAAAAAGGTAGCGATCAGTTTGCCCGATCCGTCAGGTTCATCACTGGCTGAAAACCCTCCACTGAGGAACAGAATCTGGGACCTTGAGAGAAGCTCTGTGAATTGCTTTATGCTTGAGGCAATCAGGTCAGGACTCATCGACTTGATCACAAATATCTCCGGTTCCCCTCCACAATATCTCCAAGCACGTTCCACATCATATTCACAGTTGGTTCCCTCGAAAACCGGAAGCAGAATCCTTGGCTTCTTCTTTGGGTAACGGGAGTGTGATTCCGATCGCTTGCTGTACTCCAGAGAGGGAATGTGTTGTTCATCCCTTTCTGGATTGACCGATCCGTAGACAGAGGAGAGCGGAGAGATCAGCCACTGTTCCACCGTGGCAAGGTCCACTGAGAAACCAGGGAAGCAGAGTTGTTCAGCCTCGATGGTACGCCCGATGGGGACCCCGATGTGTCGACTCATTGGATCCAATTCCAGCAAAAAGGCACCATAGCGCTTTTTCTGCAGATCTTCCTTTGTGGTAAGCTCACAGCCGATTCGGTTTCCCAGTGCCATCTTAGCCACTGCTTCGGCTATACCCCCATAGCCAAGGGCATAGGCACTGAGCGCTTTTGCCTTGTTCACTTCTGCAAACAGTGCAGGCAGATCCTCTTCCTTGTCACAAGAGAGCAATACCAGCGTCGAGCCAATTCGTTTGAACTCCTGAGAAACCAAGCTATGGGTGTTAGTCTTCGATACTGCAAAACTTACCAAGGTAGGAGGAACATCAATATCCTGGAACGTACCACTCATGGAATCCTTGCCCCCGATGGCAGCCACCGAGAACAACTTCTGTGCCTTGTAGGCACCAAGAAGTGCGGCCAGCGGAATACCCCAGCGTCCAGGGTCAGTACCAACCCTACCAAAATACTCCTGGAAGGAGAGGTACGTCTCTTCAGGGTTTCCCCCACATGCCACCACCTTTGCAAGCGAGTGTACTACAGAGGAGAATGCACCTTGGAAGGGATTCTCACTCATTGTGTAGGGGTCATATCCCCAGGAAGCCAGCGTCACTGTCCTGGACTCCCCTCCTCTGAGGGGAATCGTGGATGCAATACACTGCTCTGGTGTTCTCTGGTACTTCCCCCCAAAGGGATAGTGCATAGTAGTGGATCCGATGGTACTGTCAAATCGTTGAGCCAAGGGTTGCTTGCTTGCCACATTCAAATCTTCCAAGAGTCTCCTGAATGCTGATTTATCAAATGGCGGAGCAGGGGTTTCCTCTTTTTTGGTTAGGAGGGGAATCGAAACGGTTGAATGTTTTGCTGCCCCATTACTGTCCAGCAGTCTTCGGTCCAAATCAACAAGCTTCCTTCCCTGGTAGAGCATGATCAAATGAGGAGACTCTGTCACGGTTGCCACCACGGTTGCCTCAAGGTTTTCCCCTTCAGCCAGGCGGATGAACGCTTCAGCATCGCTCTCTTCCACCACCATCGCCATACGTTCCTGACTCTCACTGATGGCTCGTTCGGTCCCATCCAACCCTGCATATTTGACCGGGATCTTGTCCAGGTCAATGATAAGCCCGTCAGCAAGCTCACCGATTGCAACACTCACCCCACCTGCACCAAAGTCATTGCATCTCTTGATCATACTGATGGCCTCTGGATTACGCATCAATCTCTGTAGTTTGCGCTCCTCTGGTGCATTTCCTTTCTGTACTTCTGCCCCGCATGATTCGAGGGATTGTGTATCGTGTTCTTTGGAGGAACCTGTGGCTCCCCCACACCCATCTCTTCCCGTACGTCCTCCCACCAAGACTATCACATCACCAGGAGCAGGCCGCTCTCGCCTGACATAGCGTTGGGGTACACAACCAAGGACAAAGCCAAGTTCCATATGCTTGGCCATGAAATTCGGATGATATACTTCCTCTACCAGGCTTGTTGCCAAGCCTATCTGATTACCGTAGGAGCTGTATCCCTGGCTGGAGCGTAGGGCAATCGTCCGCTGGGGGAGTTTTCCTTCCATGGTCTGGGAGAGCGGGATACGCGGATCTGCACTACCGGAGATTCTCATAGCCTGATAGACATAGGCCCTCCCTGAAAGGGGGTCCCTAATTGCCCCGCCTATACAGGTAGCCGCTCCCCCGAAGGGTTCGATCTCGGTCGGGTGATTGTGTGTCTCATTCTTGAACTGCAACAGGTATGGTTCCAAACCATCGGGGGTATCCACGGTAATCCTCACCGAGCATGCATTGATCTCCTCAGAGAGGTCAAGTGCATCCAACTTACCCTGTGCTCTGAGCAGTTTTCCTGCAATCGTTGCGAGATCCATCAGGCTTACTGGGTTATCTCTTCCCAATTGCCTCCTATCATCCAGGTAGGACGCATAGGTCGCTGCAATCTCTGGATCTTCAATGGTTACCTTATCCAACTGGGTCAAGAATGTGGTATGCCGACAATGGTCCGACCAATAGGTGTCGATGACCCTCAGTTCCGTATAGGTGGGGTCCCTCCCTATTTCACGGAAGTGGTTCTGTACCACGGCAAGGTCTGCTGCATCCATTGCCAATTGGTAGGTAGATTTCGTCTTCTCATGATCTGTGGAAAAACGAAAATCATTGAGCACAGGAGGAAAAGCGGGGGGCTCAATTTCAGCTGTCAACTGCTCAGGAAGGAGAAACGATACCTCCCTTGCCTCAAT
>NZ_JAEKNT010000256.1 GCF_016406725.1 Sphaerochaeta sp. S2
ACCAAGGACAAGGTGAAATGATCTATCGAGGACTGTGTTTCCTGCGTGATGGGATCAAAACTGCTGATCTTGCCCACCTGATCCCAATCTGCGTAGATCCTGAAAGGATGGTCACTCTCATAGGGGAAAATATCCATTACCTCCCCTCTCAGACTGAATTCACCAATCGCATTGGTGGAGACGGTGTTGATATAACCTGCCCGTGAGAGTTGTTCTGCAATGGCGGTACTGTCAAAAGCCCCACCAACCCTGACCGATAAGGAAGAGGCTGAGAGTGTCTCAGGACTGACCAAGGGGCCTACAAAAGCCCTCAGGTGAGTTACGATCATCCCATGACGCATCTCAGTGATGGAGGTCAACCGATTGAGCTGGTCATACTCAACATTGTCCCCACTGAACGGGGTATAGAGCTTTCTCCCATTGCTGGGAAGATAGATTGTCTTGAGTTCATTGCTGTAGGGTGCATCCTGATTATGCGAGACACCACTATCCTTGAGCAGGTCCTTTGCGCTCTCCTCGGTTGGGCATATGACCCAGATACGGCCTTTATGCTTGCGTGAGATCATGCGAAGAAACTGGGCAAGGGGATACCCCTCCAACCCTTCCAGGTGCAGGTGTCGGGTGGTCGTGCCATACGCCTTGTAAGCGGTGCTGTTTTTGATATACGATTGGACAAGGGTTGAAATAGGTGTTTGCATAAGCGCCATTACCCTATCATGAGCAAGAAGGTTATGCAAGATAATGGAAAGCACACTTGATAAGAAAGCACTGGATACACTCGCTCTTGCCGTACAGGAAGCGGGGATGTATGCCAAAGCGCAACAACAACATATCAGCCGGTCTTACAAGAAGGATGGGTCGGTAATAACAGAGACGGACCTGGCAATCTCGAAGCGGATCATATCCGTGATCGAGGATCTCTTCCCCTCATGCAACATCATCAGTGAGGAGACACTCACCCCATTCAGCGAGAGTGCTCCCTACACTTTTGTCCTTGACCCTATCGATGGCACGGATGTCTACTCCCAGGGACTCCCTTGCTGGGCTGTGGCATTGGGCATTCTCAACAAGGACAGGGTGCCGGTCGGTGCCATGATAAGCGCCCCCCGGTGGGGAATCGGGGAGGATGATCTTTTCCTGCGACTCGACCCAGGAAAGGAGATCCTGATAAATGGACAACCATTGGTTGTAGAAGGGAAGAAGGATTTTCCTCATCAGATCACCATGGGGTCAAGCGGGCAGCGATTGATGGATTTCTCCCGGTATGAAGGGAAGATCAGGATCTTCGGTTCCTCCATCATCCATATGCTCAGCCCTGTTATCTATGAACACATCCAAGGATGCGTAAACCAGAGTTGTTATGTTTGGGATGTAACCGCCAGCCACGCAGTGCTGCTCTCAGCAGGAATGCTGGTGGAGTATGTGGATGGAAAACCCTTCATATATGATGATGACTTCCTCTTGCACCGAAGACCATTCTCCCCTTCCCTCTATGTGGGGACAAGGGCATGCATCGATGCACTGAAGGTGGTACTTCCCCCTAAAGGCTAGGGGTTGGAATCTTGTCCTTGTCGTACCAGAACCGGGCAAGATACATGAACGGAGTGTCCATGACAGCCACCACCCACTTAAGCAGGTAGGTACTGATGACAATACCGGTCAGGACCTCGGTTGGATATACACCCCAGAATGCGATAAAGGTAAAGACCAAGGTATCGATAAGTTGGCTTACGATGGTACTTAGGTTGTTTCTCAGCCAGAGCGTACGATTTCCTGGCCGTTTGCGTTTCCAATAATCAAAGGCCCATATATCGTGAAGATTGCTTATTACATAGGCTACCAGGGAACCGAAGGCGATGCGAGGCATCAGGCCAAAGACCAAGGAGAGCGATGAATGTGCAATATCCGATGCAGCTGGCTCAAACAACAGTGCAACCTGCATGATGATCGTCATTGCGAGCAAGCTGAAGAAACCGATGGCAACCGCCTTCGCTGACTCCTTCTTGCCATAGAGCTCACTGAGAATGTCTGTGGCCAGGAACCCGGTGGCATATACAATATTGCCCAACGTTGCATCCAATCCAAAAAGCATTACATTCTTTGTCACCTGGATGTTTGCCACGATAACACTGATGGGTATCCAGATATAGAGCCCCAATTTCCCCCACAACCTGAAAGCGATGAGAATCATGACAAAGTTCAGAGCAAGCATTACCATCCAGAAGAGTTCATTCATAGTGTTTCATTCCTTATACCCGACATACGTGATTTCCACCCGCTCCCTGGGAATGGAAAAACTGTTCAGCACCTCTTCTATGAACGGGATGCGTACTGCAGCAAAAATCTGCAGGCCAGGTGTTTCCAAGGCTTTCCTGAAGGAAACTGCAAGACCCTCTCCGGATATTTCCAACTTCCCAATCTCATCAAAGATGGCTACTTGTGAACCCGGGAGACTCTGGATTATCCGATCATTGATCCAATCAAAGACCTGTTCATCCAGGTAAAACCTACCAATACGCTTTCCTTGGGCGATGGGCATCTCAGAGAGTGCCAATCGCTCTTCTTGAGAAAAGAGGTCCTTGAGTCTATACACGGTTTTTTCGGGATTTGCAAGGGCAAGAACCCCGCAGATATGCATCTTCTGTGATCTACACTGCCTCACCAGTTGCACCAAGGACGTTGTCTTTCCTTGATCACGTTCAGCAGCATGGATGGTCAGTCTAGCTTGCACGGAGGAACCCTTGCAGCACATCAAATGCTTTCATGGAGTCCTCTCGCTTGATTACAAAGGTCAACTCATTCATGGTTGAGACAATCTCAATGACGTTGATCTGTTCCCAGGCCAGATGACGCACTGCTTCATAGACAATACCAGGGGTTTGCAGGAAATCACCGGTAAATATCAGGGAGAGAGCAACCAGGTCATTCATCTGGTTGAGAATCTCCTCCCCTTCGGTCAACTCATCAACGAGGTAACGATATTTCTCGCTTACCGCCAGGGACACCTCATGACTTCCCAGCGTAATGTTGAGAAAATCACCTTTTTCGGTCGATATGTTTCGATACAGGACTCCAAGCTTGCTGATGAAGTTGTCTTTTCTGACCAGGTTGACATCAAAGATGTTGGTTTTCATGACAATTCCATACTCGACATTGCCATGATCGGTCTTTGCATTTTCCCTCTTCAGCTCTTCTCCATAACGACGGAGGGCCATCACAATTGCACTGGCCTTGACCTCTTTACCGTATACTTTCTGGACTTCGTCCTGAATAGAGGAGGCATAGTTGCTGAATGAAAGAATACCATTGATCAACATCTCATGGATAAAGGGACTCTTATCGACTATCCTTTTAACACAGCTACTCACTGATTCCGCCATACTATCCTCCAATATGTTATTATTATCACAGAATCGTTTTAATTACAACAAACAGAGCATAAATTAGTTGATTTTTGTACAGACTCAGAAAATCTAAGATTCTACAGCAGAAACTACATATAGCGTACCCTTTTTCATATTAATTGAAATTGCTTAGGCGCTAACCACTATTCATTGAAAATTTACACTATTTGTGATATAGTATAGCGAGAAAGGAGTACACCAATGCGATGCCCACACTGCTCATCAATGGATGACAAGGTCCTTGAGTCCAGACAAAATTCCAGCGGTTCCTCGATCAGGAGAAGACGGGAGTGCAATATCTGTGGTTACCGATTCACCAGTTATGAACGGATCGAAGACAAGCCCCTGATGGTAATCAAACGTGACGGGAGAAGGGAGCCCTTTGATTTGAACAAGATCGGCCGAGGAGTACGCTCCTGCACCGAGAAACTGAAAATCAGCGAAAATGAGATTGACCTGCTGCTGCAGAGCATCGAGGACGCCATCATGCTCAAGGTAGGAAGCAAGCGGGAGATTGCATCCAGCGATATTGGGGACGAAACCCTCAAGCAGCTGAGAGAAGTTGACCTGGTCGCTTATGTCCGGTTTGCTGCTGTCTACAAGGCATTCAATGACCTTGGACAGTTTATCGCAGAGATCCAGAAGCTGGGCAAGGAACTTGCCTAGCGGGCATCAAACCATTTCCCTGTCAAGGAGTGTTCAATACTGTCATTGAGATGTTCAGGCTTGAGAATCTCATTGGCACAATCGAGGCAGAAATTATCACTCATGCCTGCCACATAGTCATAGATGAGCCGGCTGGTATTCCCGTCCCTCTCTTCATATGCTTCATGCATGTCCATCAGGTGATGGTAGAAGCCCATTGCAAGCATGTTCTTTTCCTGTACATATAACGATTCTTGATAGCCGTAAGTTCCCAGTAAGAAGTTGAGGTAATCGAGAATAAGCGTAAACAAGCGGTTGAAGTACCGTTCATACCCTTCCAGCATGGGACTCTTGTAGATGGACCGGTAGTTGAAACTGATCATCTCCTGAACAGCGGGAAACACCTCATCACTGAAGCTGATTCCCACCTTTTCGTTGGAGTGCTCGATGACATCACTTACCAAGGTGTCAATGATATCAGCATTTCTTTTCCCAAGCATACGGGAAACCTTCTGTGGAAGCTGTTCCTCAGTGATGATCCCAAGCCTGCAGGCATCCTCGAAATCCCGGCCAAGATAGGCAATGGTATCACTGAAACGCACCACTGCTCCCTCATAGGTGGCAGGTATCAAACCCTTCCTGCTGGTGATCTGATCAAGGTCCCTCACTGCAAATGTAGGCATGATGGACTGTACCAACTGCTCGCCGTTATGGCAGGCAATGCCATCCCTGACTGCATAGGTCAGATTAAGCCCCTTACCGTGTGAGGTGAGAAAATCGACGACTCTCAGGCTGTTGACCTCATGTTCGAACGGAAGAAACCCTGCTTCCTGCATTTTTGCTGAGAGAATCTTCTCCCCAGTATGACCGAACGGGGTATGACCCAAATCATGCCCCATACCGATTGCCCAAGCAATCTCGTTATCCAGACCAAGCCCCTTGCAGATCGTGGAGGCAATCGAGGAGACGTGCAGGCAATGCTCCATTCTCGTACAGATATGGTC
>NZ_JAEKNT010000257.1 GCF_016406725.1 Sphaerochaeta sp. S2
CCATAGATCAGGTCACGAAAGATTTTCATTCCACCAACACCAAGGAAGTTCACCCCTTTCTGGTACCCAGCACGGCTCGCACGATCGAGTCGACAAGCCAGATCTGTGATCATAGCCTGCAACCGCTCAGAATCTTTTTCCTCATCACTGATAATTCCCATTGAGTTCTCTTTTCCTACTCGGTCCTTTCCTTCCAAGAACTGTCGTACGTTCGGCAGTTGATATAAAGGACCAGAGACAAGGTACGCGGAGTGTTTACCCATCATGCTGGTCCGATGCCCATTTGCGAACGTACGGTCAAGGAACAGCTTCCACACGGGTTTCAGGAACCTTCCTTCCAGGTTCATCGCATGCACCAATACGTCACAGGAGTTAACCAAGTCTTGGTAGAAGACTTGGAAACCATCCTTTCTGTCACACTCACCTACCAGCTCACATCGCAAGCAGCCTTGGCAGGCTCCTTCATATGGGAATGTGTTAATATCGATTACTTCAACAGCATTAGGATAGGAAGCCAGGAAGACTTCAATCATGCGCGAAAGATTGCCGTCCTTCTGGTATTCATCAGTCAATAAGACAGTACGGATGTCTTTCTTTTTCTCCCCTGTTGTTCCTATCGACTGAGGCTGAAAGTGAAAAGAGGTATCATAACGAATTGGTATGCTTCTTCTAGGAACAGGAGTACGATTGATGCACGCTCTATGAAGATCCTGCATGAAAAACCGCATACTCTTCCTAAAGTCAGCTTGCAACATATCCTTGTTGTCTACACTCAAACCTTCCATAAAGGCCATGCCAAGATCTTCACAGGTCCCACGCAGCCATTCTTCAGCAAGGTGGTCGTAGTAATGAAAGCAACTCATGATACACGTTGCATACTTGCCAGCAAGTATCGTCTGTCTTCCCTGTTCTCTCATGAGGTCGAAGAAGCGAACAAGCTGCCAGGGAACAAGCATGGTATACACCGGGGTAGCCCAGATGACCATATCACAGGCATCAAGCGCATCAAAGGTGTCAGAAAGCCAAACCTCATCATACTCCATCATAGTTAGGTTTTCCCCAACATGGATGATGCTTGCTTCAATATCAGGGTCATGAACCAACAAGTATTTTGCATACTGCAAACTCAAGCTGAATTCACCTTTGGGACTAGCATTGACCACAACTACATTGGTTGGTTTCATTATCACCATTCCTTATGCTTTCAGTACTGTTTTCTTAGGTTTCAGTGTACAGCATGGAGGGCAATTATCAATGAAAATAGATTGAAGATATATCTCAATTACATTTAGAGGGTTGGACCCAAGGGTTTGATCTCAAAGAGTTTGTCATCATCCCAAAGCTCACAGGTCTTCTGAAACTTTAGAGGGAGTGACTACAGCATGCAGCTGAAGGGTTTCCCCTTCAACTACGTAGGCAACATCACTGGATACGCTGATTTGCTCGACTGGAATCACACTAGGAGTATCAGGACTACATGAAACCATGAACACCAAGCACAATAGACCGATGAAACTAAAAACACTTCTCATGTTGATCGAACGAAACAGCAAAACATCCCCCTCTTATCTTAACCGGGAAAAAATCATCAACCAAAGATTTACCAACTATAGTATTTTCAGAGTCACCTCATTGTGACGGTAAGGGACCGGTTGACCTTCATGCTGCATATCATAGAACTTAGTTTCTCCATACAGTGTGAAGGTGCCTTTTCTTAATTCAGGTAAGATAAAAGTTTCCACCACATGCCATCCCGAATTACCAAGCTCATCAACTGATTTGCTCCCTGTAACCCTATCCAATGCTTCGCCATCCAGCTCTAGTATAAAGATTGTTTGTGAAATTAAAGCTTCTGCTTCATCATGGCTTAATTCTACATTTTCTTTTCCCCTACTCATAACTATGGTATGCCCTCCACTTTGGTGCATGAGCCTGAAGGTAGAATCATTGTTACCTCGCCCTGCCATTTCGTAGAAATACACAGTTTTCCCAAAATATGGAAATAAATTACACCCTGCACCAAGGATTAATACTAGTGCCAGAAGTAGGTAGATGATCGATTTCTTCATGGTAGGCTCCTCATAAATTACATACAAAATGTGCTAAATGTAATGCATTAACCATATTTACCTTACCGCACCTTTTTTGCGAGCGCAAGGAATCTGGAATGCATCTCAGATGATTTTCTCACTGCAATGTGTGGGTAGATGAGGTACACTAGAGGTAACAATCCTAGCAAGGAGGAATGTATGGAACGAGAGACAAAGATGATTCCAATCAAGACCCCGCAGGGGGAATTCAATGTCTGGGTGCAGCGCTGTGGCAATAACCCAAGCAAGAGACTGTTGCTATTACATGGCGGGCCTGGCATGAGCCATGAGTACTTCAAGAGTTTTGAAGAGCATTTCAGAGATAGTGACATCGAATACATCTATTATGATCAACTCGGGAGTCACAACTCAGACAATCCTGCAGATCGTTCTTTCTGGACCATTGAGCGATTTGTCGATGAAGTAGACCAAGTAAGAAAAGCCTTGGGCTTGGGGCCGGATAATTTCTTCCTACTAGGCCACTCATGGGGTGGTGTGTTGGCAATGGAATATGCACTCGCTCACCCTGAGGCATTGAAGGGCCTGATCATAAGCAACATGATGGCCGACTGCATTGCCTATCAGAAGTATGCTGATGATGTACTGGGGCCACAGATGGATCCCGCAGTTCTGAAACGCATCAAGGAACTGGAAGCGGCCGGTCAGTATACCAGCGAAGAGTACGAGGCTTTATTGGTTCCCTACTACGAGCGCCATGTTCTGAGACGTCCGATGGATGAATGGCCACAGTGTGTGACCTCCTCACTCAGCCACGCCAACCAGGACCTCTATGTCTATATGCAAGGTCCCAGTGAATTCGGAATTGCAGGCGTACTGGAAACATGGGATAGGTCAAAAGACCTGCCCAAGATTACCATACCCACCTTGGTCATTGGAGCAGAGTATGACACCATGGATCCAGCCTATATGGAGTGGATGTCCAAGCAGCTGCCGAAGGGTGAATACCTATACTGCCCAAATGCAGGACATATGGCCATGTGGGATGACCCAGAAGGGTACCATGGAGGATTGAAACAGTTTATTAACAAGGTATAAGGAAACAAGCCTGCTGCAGAACCATGTGGCAGGCTTGTTTCTGGATTAAGGAGTATAGACTTTATATATCGATAGTTACGTATCAGCATCTAGTAATGGCAAAATCGTGCTAAAAATTGAATGATTTGTGTAGGCGCGTTTGAAAAAGCGGTTGTATGCTATAGATAGGATGTTTAAGCATGATATGTGTCAATGTCCTAAAAAGGAAGGAGAATCTTAGGCATATCCTAATATAAAGGAAGTATGTTTGATGATTCTGGCAGAAGTTGTTTACCACAAATGGGTTTTGCTTATTGCGAGCATGTGGGGAATGATTAATGCTGAAATGTTATTGGTTTACTAGGTTATTTGAATAACCTAAAGAAAAATGGAGGACTATATGTTGAAAAAAGTAGCGGTATTTCTACTCATCTCGTTGATTCCGTTCACGCTGTTCGCAGCGGGTCAGCAGGAAGCTGCCAAAGAAGAGGGTCCAGTCACCCTCTCCTATTTGGTCGCAAGTGGTAGTGACCAGTATCAGGCAAGAGCCGCAGCCGAAGGCTTTATGGCACTGAACCCTGATGTAAAGATTGAACTTGAGCTTCGCCCAGGTGGAAGTGATGGAGACAACATCACCAAGACACGTCTGGCAACCGGTGAAATGAATGACATGTTCTTCTACAATGCCGGATCCCTCTTGCAGGCACTCAATCCAAGTGATACCTTGGTTGACCTTGCAGACGAGCCCTTCATGGATGTGGTTGATGAAGCATTCAAGATGACCGTTTCTCAAAATGGTGCTGTATACGGCGTACCCAACCAGACCGCAATGGGTGGTGGTATTCTCTACAACAAGAGAGTCTACGAAGAATTGGGACTTAGTATTCCCAAGACTTGGGCCGAGTTTGCTGCAAACAATGAAAAGATCAAGAAAGCAGGCATTGCTCCTGTTATCGCTACCTTTGGTGATAGCTGGACCAGTCAGCTCTTTGTTCTTGCAGATTACTACAATGTACAGGCAGAAGTTCCTGACTTTGCTCAATTGTACACTGAAAACAAGATCAAGTACGCAAACACTCCTGCAGCCATCAAAGGTTTTGAACACCTGAAGGAAGCTTATGATAAGGGCTGGTACCAGAGCGGGTTCGCTACGGCAAAGTATGACCAAGGTCTTGAAATGCTGGCAAACGGCAAGGGCGCTCACTACCCAATGCTTTCCATGGCTTTGGGAAACATCACTTCAAACTGGCCTGATAAAGCTGAGGACATCGGTTTCTTTGCACAGCCAGGCCAGAGTGCTGACAAGAATGGAGCAACCATCTGGATGCTTTCTGCAAACTATGTACCTCAGACAACTACTGGAGCAAAGCTTGAAGCTGTAAAGCGCTTCCTGGCTTACACCGTCTCTCCTGAAGGTATTGCAGACATGAACAAGGAGATTCCTCCTTCCGGTCCTTACTTGGTCATCGGTGCAGAACTTCCTGAAGATGTGCTTCCTGCTGTTAAGGATATCTCCGGATATATTGACTCTGGAAACTCCGCACCTGCACTCGAGTTCCTCTCTCCTGTAAAGGGACCTCGTCTTGAGCAGTTCTGTGTTGCAGTAGGTACTGGACAAATGAGTCCAATGGAAGCTGCTGTCAACTATGACAAGGACGTTGCCAATCAGGCAAAGCAGTTGGGTCTTGCAGGCTGGTAAGATTCTTTGATTGTTGCAACCATCCCTTGCATGCAGGGGATGGTTGTTCTCATCTTGGAGGTACTCATGAAAAAGAATACGATTCAGCGGGGAATGATGAAGACCTATCCTAACTGGTTTTATGTACCTGCTGTAACAGCATTTTTTATTTTCTTTATCATACCAACCTTGTCTGCATTCTACTTCAGCTTGACTCGGTGGACGATTTTTGATTCGACCTATATTGGAATGGAAAACTATATTTCCTTCTTGTCAGACCCCATGCTATCAATCGGTCTGAAAAACACTTTCATCTACGCTTTTCTTACCAGTGGACTGAAAACTGTCCTTGCAC
>NZ_JAEKNT010000258.1 GCF_016406725.1 Sphaerochaeta sp. S2
GGGTAGCAAAGCTGAAGGATTGCTTATCCTTCTCCAATACGGTGAGGTATGAGTAGAGATCTTCCAGATCGGGAATGATCCCTTCTTGCAAACTCTCTTCAAGGCGCAAGCCATAGAGTGTGGTGAACATCTCCTGGTTGCCAAGAAGTAAAACAGGTTCTTGCGCAAGTTCAGGAGTTCAGTCTGGGCACGTTGTTTCCTCTCCTCTACGTACTGCGACTTCCAGGCAGTGTAAAGCCCATAGGTCGTGAGCAATAGAAGCATGGTAAGGAGAGATGCCAACATAAAGGCCTTCAGATTCCATTGCAACTTGGCTTTTGCCTTCATCAACCTCTCCTTTCATACAGTTTTCTCTTGCAGTATAGATTCGTTGACTGAAAGCCTCAAGAGAGAAGCAACGAAGAATTCGCCCCTATATAAGGCGTCTATGCTATACTCATTTTTGGAGGTTTACCCTACATGCAAACACTCAATGTGAATGGAATCTGGCGTTTGAGCCCGTTGGATAATAAGGCAATCGCTCCTTATTGTCAGTATTTTTTGGAACACGAATCCATACCCTGTAATCTCCCTGGCGATATTCACTCAGCCCTTCTGGCAGCAGAGGTAATCGCAGACCCCTATATCGGTCAGCAGGAACTGGACATGCAATGGGTCGGACAACACGACTGGGTACTGAGCAAGACGTTCGATGTGGATGATTCAATGCTCACTGCAGGAAGAGCGATACTCACCCTGAAGATGGCTGATACCATTATCACCATCCATCTGAACGGCGAAGAGGTGGGCAGACTGGACAATCAGTTCCGTCGTTGGCGTTTTGACTTGGGAGATATACTCAAGCCAGGAGAGAACACACTCACGCTGACGTTCACCAGTGCAGAGAAGAAAGCTGTTGAATTGGCAGAAACCCTTCCCTATCCAATCCCCTACTCTGAGTATCCTGTCAGTGCGAAGCACCGCAATCTAGTACGCAAGAGTCAGTGTCACAGTGGTTGGGACTGGGGTCCTTGCATTCTTGCCATGGGGGTCTATGAACCGATTGAACTCTCCTTCATTGATGAAGGTATCATCGAAGAATTGACCTGCGATACCATTGAGATGGGAAAAGATCAATGGGATGCTGTAGTGCGGGTAATCTACAACGCAAAACAGGAGCAGAGCCTTGATTGCCGTCTTATGCTTGCTGGAGCAGAGCAAGAAGGGACAGTGCACATGAAGCAAGGGCTCAACAAGTTAGAGTTCCGCCTTCAGTGCAAACAGGTAAAACGATGGTGGCCCAATGGAGAAGGAAAGGCAACGCTCTATCCTTTGCAACTGAGTGTTGGCAGCCAACAGACAGAAAAACGTATCGGGTTCAGGACCTTACAGGTACGCACCGTTGCTGAACCAGACGGTGGCAAGCCCATGGTATTCAACGTCAATGGGCGTGATATCTTTGCAAAAGGTACCAACTGGATCCCACTTGACGCCCTCCCCGGTCGATTGACCCCCGATCGCTATGAGTATTTGTTGCAGTCCTGTGTTGATGCAAACATGAATATGATCCGTGTCTGGGGAGGTGGCCTCTACGAGAAAGATGTGTTCTATGACCTTTGTGATGAGAAGGGACTGCTTGTGTGGCAGGACTGCATGTTCAGCTGCTCAATGTACCCAACCAATGCTGAGTTCCTCTCCAGTGTGGAGGCAGAGCTCCGTTACCAGGTACCGAGGCTGAAGGATCATCCAAGCCTTGCTCTCTGGTGTGGGAACAACGAGGATCTGGGTGCCATCTCCTGGTACGAGGAGTCGAGAAAGAATCACATCCGCTATGTCATCGACTACGACCGACTCAATGAGGGGGTGGTAGGAAGGGTCATCAAGGAACTTGATCCAGGCAGGCAATGGTGGCCAAGCAGCCCAAGCGCTGGAGAGAATGATTACTCAGACAACTGGCATGATGACAGCAAGGGCGATATGCACTTCTGGTCGGTCTGGCATGAAGGTAAAAGCTTCGAGGAGTACTACTCCATCAACCCACGTTTTGTGAGTGAGTTCGGCTTCCAGAGTTTTCCGCTCCTGGACACGGTGAAAAGCTACGCCACAGAAGAGATGTGGAATCTTACCAGCAAGGTGATGGAACACCACCAGAAGAATCCTCGCGGCAACTCCATCATCATGGAAAACTTTACCAGGTACTACCGCTTCCCCTCTTCTTTCGCCCAAATGCTTTACCTCTCTCAGGTACAACAGGCAAAGGCGATGAAGATGGCGATCGAATACTGGAGAACCACCATGCCACACTGCATGGGAGCACTCTACTGGCAGCTGAATGACAACTGGCCTGTTGCGTCCTGGTCCTCCATCGACTACCACGGTAACTGGAAACTGCTTCACTATGCAGCAAAACGGTTCTACAGTCCCGCCCTCCCGATCGCCTACATGAAGGAAGATGGCATCGTAGAGGTCTACGTGGTAAATGACGGGCCAAAAGAGATCAAGGATGCAAAACTCTCGGTCAAGTTCTGTACCTATGAAGGGAAGAAGCTGAGCAAGATGGAATACCATATGGACTGCAAGGCTAGAAGCAGCTCTCATATGTGTACCATCAACCTCCACAAGAAACGCAAGATTGATCGGGAGAATACCTTCATCTATCTGAAACTGAAAAGCGATGATCTTTACATCGAGAATCAACTGATGTTGGAGAAGCCAAAGC
>NZ_JAEKNT010000259.1 GCF_016406725.1 Sphaerochaeta sp. S2
CTTGAACGATGATACTTAATTTGACCTTTGGAGTAAGGCAGTTCCTTAAAGCCAATATCAGATGATACATTTCATGCAACAGACGATCAATTGGTGGCAGTGTGAACACCATTCTCATAGTTTGATCTTTATTACTGAGTAACACGTCTCTTACTGCATTGTTATAGGTGCTAAATATCGCAGACGTAATAATCGTAATTACTTGCTCTAATTTTTCGCCTTTTCTTACTTCAAAATATTTGTTTTTATACATATTGGCTATATGACTCTTTTCTAATGATGTGTCATATAATGCTAAAAACATTCTTTCAATATGTTCTATTTTTTCTCGATCAGCGATATCCACATAACTGGTTTTATAAAGATGTTCTAGCTCTTCTTTATCTGAACGATCAAATAAGGTAGCAGAAAGTACTTGATCAGCAATTTCTGAATCAAAATTCCTCTCACCATGAACAAGTGAGAGCATTAATAGATAGTCCATATGAATATTCGCTGCTAACGATTTGATTGTAATTTTTCTCTCTTCTAGAAACTCTCGTAGATGATCATGAAACCACTTGATACTTGACATATAACACCTCAACCTAATTTCAGTATAGACTAAAATAAAGTAGTTGTGTATAAAAACAAGTACGAAACAAGCAAATATACACATTATGTAGTGTCGTAGTTTACATATTGTTATATTGCTGCATATTAATGTAGTGTATCCAATCGTATCATAGAACCAAAATACTCATCATATACACTTATAATCGTCTCATTGACTATTTCTAAATGTAAAATGGTGTTATCATCTATCTCATCTAGCAACACTTCTTTACTGACTATTTCACCATGAGGTCCAATAACAAACTCCGTTTCTGAAGTCACATGTAACTTTAAAACTTCTCCTGTCTGTTTTAAAACAATATTATTTTGATCTTCCACCAGCCATAGTTCTCCCAGTTGAATGGGTTTGTTCTTAGCTTTATCCCAATAGATTGCCAAAGCGACTTCGAAAACATCTCCTTGATGACTTACTAATTCACCCAGTATATATCTATGC
>NZ_JAEKNT010000260.1 GCF_016406725.1 Sphaerochaeta sp. S2
CTGGACCCGGGATGCTTCCTGACGGGAAAGGTAATACTCGTTGTAGATGATCTTGCCCTCAGGTCCCCTCTTGCCGATACACTTGCGGCGGTGCCGCCCTTGTTTCTTCTCACTATCCCAGTAGGCGGTATCCTCATAGACATATGTGACACCTGCATTCTTGTTGAAAACCTCAACGATCTTGGCTGTGTTCCCTGCTTTTTTCATAGCCTTTATTGTAGCTATGTTTTGAGCAAAAGTCAATGTCTTGGAATGATATATCTTCTAATATTCCAAAGAATTATTGGTATTATAGTTATAATTTGGAGGGAATTTGGGATGCTATACTTATAGGACAGTTTTCAGAAAAAAGGATGCTCCTGTATGGATCAAGAATTACTGATCAGCAAGTTCAAGGAACTACCACAGCACCGCACCTCCAGCAGATACTCAAGCAGGAAATTCCCGCTTCATGCTCTTACTGTACTATCAGGCCATGAGAGAGAAACCTCTTCAGTCTACCGTTGTGAAGGAGAGGCATTGAATACGCCATCCTATGTGGTGTGGCAATACACCTTGTCTGGGAGAGGTACATTTCAGAACAAACAAGGGAGTGTTGACCTGCTTCCAGGAACCCTTATGATCGTCTCAGTTCCCAGTGCCCATGTGTATTATCTTCCAGAAGACTCTGATCATTGGGAGTTTGTATTCTTGGTCATGATCGGACGGGAAGCTCTTCGTATTACCCATATGATTGAATCCAATCTTGGCAACTGTCTGGATATGAGGGGTCATAAGAAAACCATCTTGGCCTTGTTTGACTTCTGCCAATCATTAGTGACAAAAAAAATAAACAACCCTTTCACCAACAGCAGACAAACGTATGCACTCAGCATGAGTCTTTTAGAAGAGATGGGGGATCATCCACGTCCAACAAGCAACCAACCATTCCAAGAACTTAGAACGTATTTGAAGGAACAAATAGCCCGAGACATTTCGGTGCAGGAGATGGCTGATTTCTGCAACCTCAGCCGGTCACACTTCTCACGGCTATTCTCTGAGCAGATGGGAATATCCCCCAGAGTCTATCTAGAAGATCTTCGTCTTAAAACAGCGATGGGAATTCTTTACAACGAGCGGGCAAGTGTGAAAGAGACGGCAATACGTTGCGGTATTACCGATGTCAACTATTTCTGTAGACTCTTCAAGAAACGGTTTGGAGTAAGTCCGGGTAAGTATAAAGAGGGAGAAGGATAGGCTCAAATTTGTAGTATTGAACTTCGAGCGAGAGAATTCACCCCATTGAGTTTTCTTATGTTACGCCCTACCCAATCACCACCTTGTTGACCTCTCCCCGATGCTCGGATGCGAAGGTGAAGGCCTCCACTACCTGGTCGAAGGGGAATCGGTGGGAGATAATACCTTCAACCGAGAGAGCTTTGGAAGCCAAGAGAGACAGTACTGGACCAAAGGTATTACAGTAGCGGTTCACTCCCCTGACATCCAGCTCTTTCTCGATGACTGTCTCCATGGAGAAGGGGAATGAGGAAACCTCTGGCCAACCGACCAGGACAACCACTTTACCCCGTTTAGCTAAAAACGGTGTGGAGGAGGCTCCCTTGCTGGAGCCGGAGGTATCGAACACTACATCAACACCTCTTCCATGGGTTAAGGAATGAATCTGTTCAATTGTTGAGTCCTTCCCTGCATGAATGACTCCATCAGCCCCCAGTTCCTTCGCTTTCGCTAGGCGGGAGTCAAACACATCAATCATGAATATCTTACTTGCCCCAAAAGAGCGGGCAACCAGCATGGTGATCAAGCCAATCGGGCCGAAACCCACAATCGCCACAGAGGAGCCCGGCCTTAATCCTGCCCGGTTGCATGCCTGCATACCGACTGACAAGGGCTCAACCAACGCACCCTCTTCCAACGACACCCCGTCAGGAAGTCGGTGCAACATGGAACCATCAATAGCCACATACTCAGCAAAGGTCCCATTGACCGGAGGAGCAGAGAGAAACACGACATCAGGGCAAAGGTTATACCGTCCACTACGGCAGAACTCACACTTACCTCAGTGTATGCCTGGTCCAATAACCACGGGCTTGCCGAGTTCCGCCATAATCTGGTCACACGTGGATAGTTGACTGCCAGTGGAGCAATGTATTACTACGACTAGAGTCCTCATCAAATTCTCTACAAGGGCCTTGCACTACGAAAGCTTGGAAGAGAACAGGAAGCAATGAACAGTTTTGATGAGCTCTTAAGGTATGGCAAGGAGCATATGGATGATGAGGTGAGCATTGACTACTTTGCAGTCTCTCTCCCTGATCTCCAGGTATTCACTGAAGACCTATCAAAGAGAAACCGGATTCACTGTCTCTTCCTCATCGGCCTTGGCAACCTAGGCAAGAACAACAAGAAGGAAGCAGAAGAGGCATTTAAAAAGGTGCTTGAGATGGATCCTGGGCATAGTGAGGGGAGAAGGATGTTGTAGGGTTTCTTTTCCTCTACTCCACTCTCACCCCATCATCAGTCTTGCAGAAATGGACGGAGAAGATGTCCTTGTACTGGGGGAACTGCTGTAGGTATTCTCTAGTAACCTGTTCCTCTATCTCTTTCTTGTATGTTGGGTCAATGAGAGCCATGCAACACCCTTTGAAGCCTGCACCACTGAACCTACAGCCGTAGATACCAGGAACATGCTCTGAAATCTCATAGATTGCCTTCAGCTCGGGAGACCCTGTCTCCCAGGCATGGATGGAACTGTATCCGGAAGCGAATACCAGCTTTCCGAAGGTCTCCAAATCTCCTTCCTTCCAGGCCTCAATACCTTTCGCTACGCGGTCCATCTCAGTAAAGTAATGCATGGCACGCTTTGCAAACACCTCCGGGAGTTGGTCCCTGAACTCATCATATACAGAGGCAGGAACGTCCCTGAGCCTTGTATCCTTGTAGAGGCCATACTCAATACCAGCAAAGGCTTTCAGACTGTATGCAGCGCTTTTTGCCTCATCCACCCGTGTGTTGTAGCCACTTCCGAGTACCCGGGAAACACCCGAGTAGAAAATGGCAATCTCAAACTTGGGGAGTGAAGGAGAAGAAGGAATCAGGGAGAAGGAATCGTCACGGGTATCGAGAGCCAAGAGATGTTGTTTCTTGCAAAGCACCTCACATGATTGGTCGAGCTTCCCTACATTGATCCCTACATACCCATTCTCAGCAAACAGTGCTGTCTTGATCAGCTCAGAGGCAGAGAGTTCAATACCGTTTGCAAGGCAAAGCGCATTAAGGTAACACAATACCACTGCAGCAGAGGAAGAGAGCCCCCCGATGGGAAGTGTCCCCTTGATCACACCCTTGATGCCATTCTTCAATTCATAATTCTGGGAAAGTGCATATGCAGCACCCTTGGCGTAATCACCCCAATTTCCCTGCCTCTCCCCAATATCCTGCAAATCAAAAGAGACGTGCTCGGGAAAGTTCATACTGTCAATATTTACCGCGCCATCAGTGGAAACAAGGAAGCGAAGGTATACGCCCTTATCCAAGGCAAACCCGGTAATAATGCCATACTGGTGGTCAATATGTGCACCCAGCGGGCACACCCGGTAGGGAGCGTAGGCTGTATGAATGTCTTTCTTCTCTGCCCAAGGGTACAAAGAGGTGAATTGCTTTTCTAATGTATGTGGCATGGTAATCTGTTTCCCCTAATGAATATCTTAAGTATTGTATCGCACTTTTAAAGCTCATGGTACAACTTAATTACAAAAAGCAGGATGCCCGCTAGGCGTAGCGAGCTACTATTTCTTCGGGCCTTTATATTCGGTCTTCACTTGTTCATAATCATCAAGGTTCCCTATATCCCACCGCTTGCCTGGCATTGGGTACGCATAGACAGAAGTCTGATTGCACAGCCAGGAAATGAAAGAACCCGGGGCATCAGTGTTACAGCCAGCAGCAATTGCCTGCTTGATCTTGGGGATATCTTCCTTCTTGTAGACATAGAAAGGGGGTACTGCCCAGTTACTCTTTGGCTCCTTGGGCTTCTCCTCCATCAATATGACCTTGTCTGAGTCATCGATGGAGGCAACCCCGGTTCTCTGGAGCCGGGGAATGGAAGGTTCATAATGACGCATGATACACGTGCCTTGCTTCTCCCTGAAGAAGGAAACAAAACCCGAGAAAGAGAAGTCGAGTAGATTGTCTCCTGCCAAGACCAACAGGTCCTCCTTGAGGTCCAGCTGGTCGATAGCAAAAAGAATATCCTTCACTGCCCCCAGTCTATTCTCATTGCTGGTTGAGCCATCATCGAGAATGGTAATAGGATGGGAAAGCGCAGAGCTTTCCTTCCAAGAGACAAAGTGATCATAAAACTTATGGTTTGAGATGACTACATACTGGTCGATTCCAGGAATGGTATCAACATCAGAGAGAATCCAGTCCAAGACACTCTTCCCCTGAACCGGCAACAAGGGCTTGGGGAAGTTCTCTGTTAGAGGATAGAGCCGGGTAGCATAGCCGGCGCAGAGGATGAGACAGTGCATATAATACAGACCTCACAAGTATAGATGTCCTCTATCTTACCACACCTACCTTGTGATTTCCTTGATATTTTTTAGTCCTTCTGATACCGCTGCTGTCCTGACGCCTCCTTATTGCTGACAGCGATCTGGCAGTCATGCATACACTGTTTCAGGTATAAGTTGACTACACACCAATGCATAAGAATTGATGTGGGAAAACGCAAGATACTCTAGGCTTTTCGCACCGGAAGCCGGACAACAGTTTTCAAGGTGTCTACACTACTTCTACGGGGATCGGTAAGATAGATCTCATGATGAAGGCGTGTCGGGCTAACGTCCGGGATATACCCTTCCTGTAAGGCATAGGCATGCATCGATTCAATAGTCGTCTGTTCACTGTCATACGAACCAATGTGAAGCGCTTGGACGCAGAACCCCTCTGTATATGTACGATACTGAACCCCTGAACAGTCGATTCCTTTCTTCCGAAAAGCCTCCTCCTTGGCCCACTCCACATCCTCTTCCTGTATGAAATCAGGTATTCTGATCATCGAGATGAAGGTTAGTAGATCTTTTCTTGTAATATCGAACCCTTGGTATGGCCCCTTCTGGAACCACAAGCCCTCAAGAGGGGGAACAACATATTCGAAGAAGCCCTCGATCTTGTATGTACTTCTATAGCTCATTTTCAGGGTATAAGCCACGGTATAGAGTTGCTGTACTACCTGTTGGTACAACCCTCCCTCTTCATTTGGATCCCCGTCCCCTTCTGCAGCGATAAACTGTAAATTCGGAATGGTTATGAGGCTGGGTTGCTGTTTCGGAAGATAGAACTTTCGATATTCCTTTTTAAAATCATACGCCATGAAAAGCCTTCCTTAATCGATATGGATATACGGTAGCAGATGAAACTTGTCACCTTCTGTCAGGTATTGTACATACAAACAATCTTCTTAGCCTCAGCAAGCAGGGACTGCTGTAGCCACTGAGGGGAGAGCACCTCAACACCGGCACCAAAGGAGAGCAGGTATCCCTCCAACCATTGGCCAGAAGGAAGCGTTGAAGCGACTACCAATGATCCATCCATCTCCTTATGTATCGCAGAAGGATCGAACTCATCATATACCCTGAAAGCCAGTGAAGGAGAGAAATGCAACCTGACTTCCATCATCTCAACATCTTGCCGGTTCATGATAGCTGGGTACTCCATCCTTTCAAATGATTTTCCGGTGCTCTTAATGCGTACAATTCTGCTGAGCTTGAAAATTCTGAAAGCTTCCTTGTCACAGTCAAAACCCTTAAGATACCAGGCATAGGATTTGAACAGAAGACGCAATGGACGAACTCTTCGATTGGAGTGCTGCCCTTGAGCGTTGTAATACTCCAAATCAACCTCTTCAAGACAGAGAATTGCTTCCTTGAGTAAAGCAAAGCGTCGGGGATCCCAAGCTCCTCCTCCCCACTGTGAATACTCTACCTCCAACCAGTGGTCCTGTTGCATTTGAAAGAGCGAGGAGAGTTTCCGTAGAATTGCATCTGAGTTCCTTCCCACGAGCTGAAGGCTTTCAAGTGATGAGAGAATCATTTCCCTCTCCTCACCACTGAGCAGAGCTTTCTTGAGGGTGAACCCTTCCATTAGCTTGATACCACCACCCCTCCCTTGTGTTGTATAGATAGGAATACCAGCTTCAGAGAGACGATCAATATCCCTATAGATGGTTCTCAGAGAAACTTCCAGTTCTCTTGAGAGATACTCAGCCGTACAGGATTCATGATCCATGAGATAATAGAGAATTTGAAACAGACGGGACTCTTTCATCACACCTCCATGCGTATAAACCTGACATGCTATGGCAAGTTTATATGATAGAATACCATCAGGAAATGGGAGAAGGAAGAGGGGGTAGAGTGCATGCACTTCGTACAGGCAAAAGGAATTCTTTCTGAGAGAAATGGTATGAATCTCTATCGGGGCTGTACTCATGGATGCATCTATTGCGATTCACGAAGTGCTTGTTATCACATAGACCATCTCTTTGAAGACATCGAAGTTAAGGCCAATGCCATAGAGCTGCTTGAACAGAAACTCAGATCCAAACGTAAGCCCTGTATGATTTCCACCGGTTCCATGACAGATCCATATATACCGCTTGAAGAGCAAATTGGGAACGTACGCAAAGCAGCATCCCTTATTCATGCATACGGCTTTGGATTTTCGGTAATAACAAAGTCGAACAGGGTACTCAGGGATTTGGACCTGCTTAGAGCCATCAATGAGAAAACCAAATGCGTCGTGCAGATGACGCTTACCACGTATGATGAGGAGCTATGCAGAAAACTTGAACCAAATGTCAGTACCACAAGAGAACGATTTGAAGCCTTACAAATATTGCATGAGGCCCATATTCCCACAATAGTATGGCTCAGCCCCATTCTCCCGTTCATCAATGATACCAGGGAAAACATTGAAGGAATCCTATCCTACTGCATCAAAGCGAAAGTCAAAGGAGTCCTATGCTTCAATATGGGAATGACACTTCGCCAAGGCAACAGAGAATACTTCTATACACAGCTGGACAAATTGTTTCCCGGCATGAAGGAACGGTACATCAAGACCTACAAAACACAGTATGTTCTCAGCAGCCCAAACAACCATCAACTTATGGAGATTTTTCACCAAACGTGTGAAAGACACCACATCCTTCATGACACCAGGAAAATTTTTACCTATTTAGCGGAGTTTCCTTTCCCAAAGGAACCAACACAACTCACGCTTTTCTGATGGCTATAGTCTTCATTTGAAAACAGGTCAAAACATGAATTCTAAACACAACAACCTTTTGGCAGACAATTTCCAAAGGCTTTGAAAAGAATGAAGCTGTGGTGTAGGAACCCTCTTCCTGAGCCTAGCCTCTGTGGTGACTCATTTTTTCTGATACCGCTGCTGCCCTGATGCACCCTTATTGCTGACACTAATCTGGCAGTCATTAGCACTCACATAGCTCAGAAATAGAGAACCAAGCAGGAGACGGTCACCCCGGGGGATCCTGTTCCAGAGGTACCCCTTGAACAAATCTTTCACCAGGAAGCTCTCTCCTGGCTTCAGGTTCTTTGCTTCCTTGAGGGCTGTTTCCAATAAGGCATTTATATCTTGCATATACGCTTTCCTTCTAACATTAATATTGTTCTCAATATCAAGTATTGAGTGTTCAAGGGAGAAGGTCAAGAGAGGGGGAAAGACCTGAGTCTCTTGGTTCTGTTTGAGTTGTAATCTCACGATTCTTTGGGTTGAATATGCTACTTCCACAGATGATAAAGGGGAAGGAGTACTATCAACATCAACGTCTTGTTTCCTTCAAGTGTCCTTTTGTGACGAAACTGTCACTAAATGACAGTTTCCTATAAAAACAGATTCATTTCGGTTGATTGTTTCCTTCTTCCCATACCACCTTACTCAGCTTCCCTTGCAAGCAATAGTCATCTGTGCATCCCTTGCACGATTGAAATCAGCTATTGTATTCACGCTCTCAAGATTTCTTTGCTATTTCTTCTGTATCTACAGCAGCCTGTTTTTTTGCCTGCTTTTTCCTGGCCTTCTCTTGCCTCTCTTCCCACATGTCCCAGAGCCAGTCCTTTACCGGTAGTTTCCATTGTTGGTCTTTGGACGGGATATTCTTGATCAAACTCTTGGGATTAAGTCCCATTTGTTTTGCAATGCGGATATCATCCTCATTCAGCCTGCACAGCTTCTTTGCTTTCTTCCACTCTTGTTCTGAAAATGCCACAGTAAAACTCCTTATGTAATAGGTAATTGATGCCACGAGAATTGAGAATACTACATGACCTCATCCCAGTCAAAGGACCTTGTCAGGTCCTTGAAATATGACCAATTCCCTGTAAGGTGACGATAGCGCCCTGCCACGATCCCGGGACTGACCCCCAGTTGCTTTGCCATAGCAATAACCTCTTCTCTCGAGATAATTTGGCTAATGGTTTTATTATATGCTTCAGGGATCAAGATATTCGCTGCGAACCTGTCTGCTTCCTGTTCTTGCCGATCAGTACTTCTCTCCTCAGCAATATACAGTCGTTTCTTCTCGCCATGCAGTATGTGGTAGGCTTCATGAAAGAAGGAGAACCAAAAAAGATCTTCTGCTTTTCCTCGAAGGCTAACCAATATCATCGCTTTGGAAGGAGACAACCACTTTGATGCTCCATTCCAAGGGACCTTTTTCATCTCTTTTACCAGGACAAGAGCAACACCACAAGAAGCCCGTAACGCTTTCATCCTAGGCAAAAACTGTACAGGTTCACTGGTAGTGAGCTCCCGTATCTCTTTCAATACTCTTCTGAAGCTATCTGCATCATAGGGAACACATACAGTATCCGGTGGCTGTAGCTC
>NZ_JAEKNT010000261.1 GCF_016406725.1 Sphaerochaeta sp. S2
TGTCAGAGGAGCACAACTCGGATAGAATGACGGACAACAGAGGAGCATGTCGTGGCCGAAATATATGTGTGTGGACATCGTAATCCGGATATGGACAGCATCTGTGCTGCCTATAGCTATGCATTTCTGAAGAATAAGGTCGACCCAAACAACACGTACAACGCAGTGCGATGTGGGAATCTTAATGATACAACAAAAGCACAGTTTGATCGATTGGGGGTAACCCCTCCTCCTTTCATAAAGGATGTGAGAACCAAGGTGCTGAGTGTTACCCGAAATACCAAATCGGTTGTACAGGTGGGAGACCCCGTATACAATCTGGTTTCCATCTACGGGTCCTCAAACAAATCATCAGTTGTACCGGTTATGGATGGTGAGCAGTACCGTGGTCTGTTGAGTGTCGATGAGGTCAGCAGCTTTGTCCTGAAAGAGAACAGTGGCGAGCGACCCATCTATCACTTTGTATTGGATAACTTCCCCAAGGTACTCAAGGGTTCCTTCCTGAAGCGTGGTGAGAGATCAACCTTTGATGCTCCGATCATGGTTGGGGCAATGCGCTATATAATCTTCTGCAAACATATGGAAGCTTTGGAAGGCAGACCTCCAATACTGGTGGTAGGGGACAGGGAAGATCATATAAGAAAAGCCATCGAACTCCAGATACCGGCCATTGTTCTCACAGGAATTGAGGATCATGTAACCAGCAGTGTCGATTGGGATTCTTATCAGGGTTCCGTATATCTCAGCGCGCTTGATACCGCAGAGACACTCCGTCTGCTGCGTCTCAGTGTCCCGGTCAAGGAGCTCATGGTACAGGACCCCATCAAGCTGGAGGATGATTGTCTCTTCGATGTGGCAAGGGATATCCTTGCCGATAGCGAGTACCGAGGACTTCCCGTCTTTGGAGGTGGCAAGTACAAGGGTTTTGTGACCCGCCGTTGTTTCCTTGATAGGCCCAAGACAAAAGTGATCATGGTGGACCACAATGAAACCGAGCAAGGGGTAAGCGGCATTGAGGAGGCTGAGGTGTTGGAGATCATCGATCACCATCGTCTGGGCGCTGCAAAGACGCGCAACCCGATCTTTATCTACTGTGAACCCCTGGGTTCCACCTGCACAATCATCTATAAATTGTATCTCCGTCATAATATTGAGATTACCCAGCAGATGGCTCGTGTCCTGCTCTCGGGGATTGTCAGTGACACCATAATGCTCAAGAGTCCCACTACCACGTTCGAAGATTATACTGCAGTACAGGATCTCCTGATCCTTGGGGATGTGGAGGACATGCGAAAGTTTGGGGAGACAATGTTCAGTAGTGGTGCTTCATTGGCAAAAGAGGACCCCCGCAAGATGCTTGAGGCCGATTTCAAGGTCTATCGAGAACTCGGTGTGGCCTTCGGGATCGGGCAGTGTGAAGTTACCACACTCAGCGACGTGGATGAGTACAAGGATACGTATCTTTCGGAACCGGAACTCCTGAAAATGGCGCAAGGTCTGGACTGGGCAATGTTCCTCATCACAGATGTGGTGAGGGAGAACAGTGTACTGCTTATGACGAGTTTGCCGCTTACTGAACGGAAACTTGCCTATGAGAAGGCAGGAGAAGGGAAGTTCTTCCTCCCTGGAGTACTCTCCAGGAAGAAACAATTGCTTCCTGAGATTCTCAGGGTACTTGAAGAGTAGGGCCTATTTGATTTCAGCGATGGTGATGACGCTGGGGATGGTCTTCAGATTCTTGATGATCTTCTTGAAGTCATCCTCTCTCTCCACTTCCATGGTAAAGGTTCCTCTGAGTTTACCTTCCTCATCATCGTGCAGTCTGCCTTCTATGAGATGCCCCTTATGCTTACGCAGTGCTCCCTCGATCTCCCCGAAAAGGTCATAGGTGCGCTTGCTGGTTACACTGAAGCGTTTGGTCAGTTTCGGGAACTCTGTCTCCCATTCCACCTCGATGGCGCGGTCATCAATTTCTGCCATGTTCTTGAGATTGGGACAGCTGCGCTTATGGACGATGATCCCCCGTCCTCGGCTGATATAGCCAACAATATCATCACCCCGTACTGGATTACAGCACTGGGCGATGTGGATCATCATATTCTTCTCTTCACCGACACGGAACTTGACCCTTTTTGCATCAAAGACTTCCCTGACGATATGCTCATCATCCATCGGTGGCTGTGGTGGTTGTGGCTGTTCCTCTTTCTGCTGATGGTCAGGTGCTTTTCGTTTTGCAATGATATCCTTGTCGATGAGGATATTCTCATCATACTTGTTCAGCCATGCCTTGATTTTCTTGCGTGCACTGCTTGTCTGGGCATAGCGTAGCCACTGAAGGTGAGGACGTGCATTGGGACTGGTCAGTATCTCGATGACCTGAGTATTCTTCAGTGGGGCATTAAGCGGGATAATGGACCCATCAGCTTTTGCTCCGGTGGTATGATTACCTACCTCGGTGTGGATCTGATAAGCAAAGTCCAGGGCGGTGGAGTTGGTGGGCAGTTCCACGATATGTCCCTGTGGAGTGAATACATAGATGGTATCCTTGAGCAATTCCCCCTTGATATCCTCCATGTATGACTCACTGCTCTCGATCTCGTTCGACCAGATCTTGAGCTTGCTGATGATGCGGGAGAACTGTTCATTGTCCATCTTGTTCCAGGAACCACTGTCGCTGCCTGTGTCTGCTTTGTAGCTCCAGTGGGCGGCAACACCGTACTCAGCGGTAAAGTGCATCTCCTTGGTCCTGATCTGTATTTCCAGCAACTTGCCATCGAGTGCCATAACGGTTGTATGCAGGCTCTGGTAGTTGTTTGCCTTAGGCATGGCAATGTAGTCCTTGAACCGCCCTTCAATAGGTGGCCATAGGCGGTGTACCACCCCCAGGATGGTGTAGCATTCGGTCATCGTATTGCAGAGGATGCGCACCCCAAGGATATCGAAGATCTCATCAATCTCCTTTTTGCGCTTCTTCATTTTCATGTAGACCGAATAGGTATGCTTGGCTCTGCTGGTGACAATGATGTCACTCAGCTCAGCATCCCCACAGGCACGGTAGATTGACTTTTCCACCCGGTTCAGGTATGCCTTCTGTTCACTCTTCTTGCTTAAGAGGTAATCCTGGATATAGTTGAAGGTATCAGGTTTGAGTACCTTCAGACTCAAATCTTCCAGTTCATCCTTCAGCCACGAGATACCCAGACGGTCGGCAAGGGGAGCAAAAATATCGAGGGTATCTCCTGCAATCTCCTTCGCCCGCTGTGGGTTCAGGTGCTGGATGGTACGCATGTTGTGCAGTTTGTCTGCAAGTTTGATGATGATGACGCGGATGTCCTTGCTCATGGCAAAGAACATCTTGCGGATGGTTTCAGCCTCCTGGACGCTCTTGTTCATCGTCTTGAGGTTGGCAATCTTGGTCTCTCCCTCGACCATATCAGCCACAGCTTGCCCAAAGGTCTGAGAGAGCTCTTCGTAGGTGGTATTGGTATCTTCGAGCGTGTCATGGAGAAGCCCTGCGCAGATGGTATCAGCATCCATCTTCAACTGGATGAGAATTTCTCCTACTGCTAGAGGGTGAATGAGATATGGTTCGCCACTGGCTCTCTTCTGGTTTTCGTGCTTGCTGTCTGCAAAGGTAGCCGCGCCCAGGATTTTCTCCTGATCGGCCTTGGGATACTTATACGCCTTTTGAATGAAACGTTCAATTAGTTGTTCGTACATGCAAGTACCCCCCACACTACGCGTTCATGACCAGATAGATCCTTGGCAATGGTAATATGATTGAAGTGGTGCTCCTTGAACAGGCTGGCAACCTCATGTGTCTGCCTGTAATCACATTCGATAAACAGAGCTCCTCCTTCCTTGAGATGCAGGGTGCTCTGTTCCAGCAACCTTCTGATCAAGGAGAGTCCGTCCTGGCCCTGCCCATCAAGAGCACCCCTTGGTTCCCATGCTACCTCCGCTGAGACCTCATCACACCATGTGGCGGTAAGGTAGGGAGGATTGCTCACGATCATACCATATTTTTGTGAAATCGTGGAGAGAAGATCCGCTTCATGAAGTAAAAGCTCATGTCCAGTCAGTGCAATGGCATTTCGTCTGGCAATGTCCAGGGCACCCGCCGAGATATCAGATAGCTCCACTTCCACATCCAGTTCAAGGGAGAGGGTGATGCCGATTGCACCACTGCCGGTACAGACATCAATGATGGGAAGTAATGCTTCCTTGCTCTTTCCCTGGGAGAAGAGAAGTACTTCATTGATAAGGGTCTCTGTGTCTGGACGGGGAATGAGGGTATGTTCATCGACCAGGAAAGTCCTGCCATAGAACTCCTTATGCCCCAATATATATGCCATTGGTTTGTGAGCCAATCTCTGGGCTCTGAGATCCTCGAGGATTTCGAGCTCCTCTGATGTAAGGATTCGCTCACTCTCCATGATCTGGTGAACCTGGTCAAGACCGGTTGCCTTCTCAATGAGAAGACGTGCATCCAGGTTCGCGCTGTCACCTACCTGTCCCGCTTGCAGCAATCCGGCAGTCTGTTGCTTCCAGTTGGCAATGGTCATGAACACGTTCCTTACGCTTCCTTGAGTGCAGCTTCACCTGCGGCTATCTTCAGAGCCTCAACCACCTCATCAAGATCTCCAGCCATGATCAATTCGAGCTTATACAACGTCAAATTAATTCGATGGTCGGTGAGCCTGTTCTGTGGATAATTGTAGGTACGGATGCGTTCACTGCGGTCACCTGAGCCAACCTGACTCTTCCTAGCCTCTGCCCGTTCCTTGTTTTTCTTGTCTTCTTCCAAATCGAAAAGACGTGATCGGAGAACCCTAAGCGCTTTTGCCTTGTTCTTGATCTGGCTCTTTTCATCCTGACATATTACCACGAGACCGGTAGGAAGGTGGGTAAGTCGTACCGCACTGTCAGTGGTGTTGACGCTCTGTCCACCCGGGCCTCCAGCGCGCATGACATCAATCTTCAGTTCTTCCTGACGAATTTCGATATCAGTTTCTTCTGCCTCTGGAAGTACGGCAACGGTTACTGCACTGGTGTGTATTCTTCCACCACTCTCTGTTTCAGGGACCCGCTGTACCCGGTGTACTCCGCTCTCAAAACGGAGCGATCCATAGACATCCTTTCCACTGATGGAGAGCACCAATTCCTTGTATCCTCCAATGCCTGTTTCATTGGAAGAGAGCATTTCCATCTTCCATCCCTTGGCATCAGCATAGTGGGAGTACATGCGGAAAAGGTTTGCAGCAAAGAGGGCAGCTTCTTCCCCACCGGTTCCTGCGCGGATTTCCATGATGATGTCTTTTCCTTCCATTGGGTCAGGTGGGATAAGGAGCATCTTTGTCTTCTGTTCGCTCTTTGCCAGTTGCCCTGTCAATTCGTCAAGCTCTTGCTCGGTGAGTTCGAGCATCTCAGGATCTTTCTCTTCCTTGAGCAATTGCTTGGCATCTGCAATTTGCTCTTTCAAGCTCGCCATTTCCTTAAGCTCATCAATAATGGGAGCAAGGTGGGATCTCTCCTGATTAAGACTCCTGAAGAGTTTCATATCCTGCATGGTTTCAGGATTGCTGAGTTTCTCATCTATATCTGCAAGCTGCTTTTCGTAATCGGGCAGTTTTTCTAGCATCGTTTTCTCCTACAGGGCAAGTATACAAAAGTGATGGGTCTTTGCATAGCATTGCTAGATTTCCAACGCTGAGAGCATCTGGTGATTTCTTGCAACCTCAGTCGGTCCAAGTGTATTCATGCGCAGGAAAAGTAATCCACCTGCAAGGAAGAAGAGGGCAGGGATTACCCCCATGTGGAGTCGTATGCCCCATATTGCTTGTTCTGTGATCGCAAGGGGGTCGAATGCCGTTGCTTTGTGTACTATAAAAAAGACCAAGGCTTGGCTTGCATAACTAAATCGCATGAAAAATGCCCTGATACCAAGGACTACGCCATCATCACGACGCTTTTGTACCACAATTAGGCTATCAATAACGTCGGCCATGGCTGGACTCATGAATGTCCAGAAACCTCCAAAACCCAATCCCCAGAGCGCCATTGCAATAACATATGATGTGGCCGATGTGAGAAAGGAGAGGGGGAGAGCAAAGAGAGCCAAAACAAATGAGCAGAGAATGAGCATCAACTGATTGTTTTTCAGGCGCTTGGCAACCTGCATCCAGATCAGAATGGAGAGTAGCGTCCCTACCAGCATCCCTGCGAAAATTGGGGTGGCCCCGCTGCTTTTCGCTGCAAGCACATACTTTACCACATAGTTGACGCTGGCAGTCATGAGCATACATCCGCTCTGGTAGAAGAAGAGCAACAGCACAAAGGCAAGCAGGTTACGATTCTTCAGTGCTCGTTTCATCTGGTCAAAGAAATGAGGGGATGCTTCCTTTTCTTTCTGCTGGGTGAATCGTGCAATCATGTCCTTGGTCTCAAAGACCCCGAAGCTTACCCCAAAGGTTGCCAATAGGCTGAATCCTGCAATGACCAAGGCGCAGATGAGATAACTCGACCTTACTCCGTACGAGAAGAATAGGGGAGGAATGATGAAACCGGAGGCAATCCCCAGGACCCCGATACCGGTGCCGACTGCTGCTGTCGTGGTTCTTTCACTCTGGGTGCGAAATTTATCAGGGTAGATGCTTTGGTAGTTTACTTCCCAAAGGGAGTAGAACCCATCATAGAGACAGATGGTGAGGACCATCCAGAGGAAGACAGGGAGCGGGTTCTCCCTTGCATCCCACGAGCTGGGTACACTGAAGATAAGAATGAAAAATACACTGCAAAGTATAAGTCCCAGGATAATCCAGGGAAATCTCCTTCCAAGTTTTTTTGAGAAAGGAGCGCCCTTGTTTGTCACATATCCGATGATTGGGTCGTTTATGGCATTCCAGAGCGAATAGAGGATGGTTGCAAGCGCGGCATAGCCGGCAGATAACCCTACCTCTGTTTCATAAAACATGAAGACAATGCTGCCGAATGCTCCGGTAAGGAACTCAGCAATGAACTTTCCCATTCCATAGGAGACCATGATGCTTCTTTTTGCCATGATATACCTGCCTTGCTCCTTTATACTGCAGGCAGTCCTTCACGTCAAATAAAAGCAGTACCTAGCGTTTCTCCTCAGTAAAGCGTACCACCATGTGCACTACTGCAACCTGGTTGCTCTCATTGGCAATGGAGTGCTCAACATCGCAATGGTACACGAGGAAATCACCCTTTCGTATCTCCGCAATGTTGTCCCCAGCCTGTACCTTTACCGCACCTTTTACGACGGTAAGATACTCTTGCGTTCCTGCATAGTGCGGTTCACTGCTGAGAATGCTGTGTGGCTCGAGGGTAACAAGGTACATCTCAAGATCCTCCACCATGCTCAAGGGGCTGAGGATCCGTATTGAAACCCCATTTTCGTGGGTCTCAAGTTTTGGGGAATCCTCACCTGCCGGGTTGAGGGTGAAAATCCTTTTTGGTTGATTGTCTGAATCAAGAAGATCATTGAGCTCAACATTCAAACCCCTCGCAATTTTCCAGACCGTTGCCACCGTAGGGTTTACCTTGTCTGATTCAATCTGGCTGAGCATTGCCTTAGACACGCCTGAACGTTCAGAGAGTACATTGAGTGTAAGTTTCCTGCTGGTGCGTATCCGTTGTATGTTTTTGCCGATCATGGGAGGGGTTTCCATTGCATCGCTCCTTGTGGTAATAAGTTTGACATAGTGAACAGTGTTTACTATAATGAACATAGATATTGTATGCTCCCCAAAAGGGAATTGTCAAGGAATGTGCTCTTGGAGGGTCTGATGAAAAACATCCTTATCATAGGTTCATTGGGACAGCTTGGTTCAGAGATAGCCATGGAATGCCGCCGTCGCTATGGATCTGATCATGTGGTATTGACTGATATCCGCGATGATGTAAACAAGGAGCTCATTGGTGGAGGCCCCTTTTACAAGGTAGATGCACGTGATGGAAAAACCATCAACGAAATCGTCAAGAAGCATAAGATTGACACCATTTATCATTTGGCAGCGTTGCTCTCTGCGAGGGCTGAGCAAAATCCTCTGGTAGCGTGGGACCTTAATATGAATGGATTGATCGCAACCTTGGAGGTGGCGAAAGAGAATCGTTGTGCAGTTTTCACCCCTTCCTCGATTGGGGCGTTCGGTCCTACCACTCCCAAACAATTCACCCCACAGGATACCATCCAGCGTCCAACTTCCATATATGGGGTAACCAAGGTTGCCGGTGAGTTGCTATGTGACTATTACCACCATGCTTATGATGTTGATACCCGGGGTGTTCGATACCCAGGTATTATCAGCAATATGACTCCTCCTGGTGGTGGTACGACAGATTATGCAGTGGAAATCTACTATGAAGCAGTGAAGAGGGAGCATTATACCTGCTTTCTCAGGGGCGACACCTACCTTGATATGATCTACATGCCGGATGCCGTGGAAGCGGCGATCCAGATAATGGAGGCTGATCCAGGCCGCCTCAGGCATCGCAATGCATTCAATATTGCCAGTATGAGTTTTTGTCCTGAGGAGCAAGCTGCCTATATACGTACCCTCATTCCAGGGTTTACCATTTCCTATGAGGTGGACCCCGTCAAGCAAGCCATTGCCGATTCCTGGCCAAACTGCCTGGAGGACTATGCAGCAAGGGTGGAGTGGGATTGGAATCCTACCTACAATCTGGAGACCATGACCCTGGATATGATTGAAACCATTAGAAGGAGGAATCCATGACAGAAACGTTGGAAAAAGATCTGAAGGCATTCTTTGCAGAACAAGAACAGTCTGGATTGATGAAGAAGGAACGGGTATTGCAAGGCAAGCAGCAACGCTCAATCTCGGTTGCCGGCGGTGAGGTCCTCAATTTCTGTGCAAACAATTATCTGGGATTGGCCGACAATGCTGAGGTTATCAAGGCCGCAAAGGATGCCATGGACAGATGGGGGTACGGACTTTCCTCGGTCCGCTTCATCTGTGGGACCCAGCAGATTCACAAGGAGCTGGAGCAGCGTATCAGTGCATTCCTGCACACAGATGATACCATTCTCTTCTCCTCTTGCTTTGATGCCAACGGGGCTCTGTTCGAACCATTGTTGGGAGAAGAAGACGCGGTCATCAGTGATGAACTCAATCATGCATCCATCATCGATGGGATTAGGCTGTGCAAGGCAAAACGGTATCGCTACAAGCATAGTGATATGGCGAGCTTGGAGGCAGTGCTACAGGAGAGCAAGGATCAGAGACGGCGCCTGATTGCTACAGACGGCGTATTCTCCATGGATGGGGACATCGCCAAGCTTGCAGAGATCTGTGCACTAGCCGAGCAGTATGACGCCTTGGTTATGGTTGATGACTCACATGCAACCGGTTATCTTGGGCCTAAGGGACGAGGAACCGTTGAACTGTGTGGTGTTGAAGGGAAGGTGGACTTGATAACCACCACCTTCGGCAAGGCCTGTGGTGGGGCAAGTGGAGGGTGCATATCCGGTCGTCAACTCCTGATCGATCTGTACCGCCAGAGGGCTCGCCCATACCTGTTTTCCAATACCTTGGCACCGGCTATCTGCGGGGGTACGATCAAGGTACTGGACCTGCTGAAAGCAGGAAACCCGTATAAGGAAATAACCATGCGCAATGCAGTGTATTTCCGACGGAAAATGGAAGAGGCAGGTTTCGATCTGGTAAAAGGGGAGACAGCCATCGTCCCGGTGATGATCTACGATGAGGCAAAAGCAGTCCAGATGGCTGACATGCTTCTCTCTAAGGGTATCTATGTCATTGGATTCTGCTATCCCGTGGTACCCAAGGGAAAAGCCCGTATCAGGGTACAGCTTTCTGCCACCCATACCTTGGAAGATTTGGACAAGGCTGTTGATGCGTTCAAGGAAACAGCAAAGGAAATGAAGCTGCTCTAGAAGAAGATTCGTTTCTCGAGTTCTTCCCCATACTGCTTAAGATCGGCAAGTACCAGTTTCTCCTGGGCAGGAGTCTCGGTGCTTGCCAGCCTTTCCTCAATCTTGCGTTTGAAGAAATTCCAGTTCATCTTGACGGCTCCTGGTGGGTTGAGTGTGCGCTCAGCACAGAAACTACGCCATCTTAGGAGTTGTTCTTCTGTAAGCACCTCTTCCCAATTCCGTGCAACATGGCGGAAGAGCATGGTAGGAATCCTGGTATCCTCAAAGTCCAGGTGCAGGGAGAGCTTTTCCTTCGGCTCAGCTTCCCGGATCAGGGAAAAACGCTTCTGGTCGGCATCAGCAAAGAAGCGGTCGTAGAGTTGGAAATCCACATCATCAACCCCTTCAAAGGTGTCCTCGACATTCCGTGCGATAAGCAACAACTTGGGGTGGCTTGCAATTTGTTGGTGGCGGAACATGGCTAGATCCTTGTCTATCCCAAGTTTAACGGCTAGCTGGTCGGTAAGCACACTCAGCGGGGAGACAAACGGACACTTGTTGATCGCCAGAGTGAAAACACCCTCTGTCTTGAGCAGTGTTTCCTCATTTGCCCTGAGCAGTGGAGCGGTGTCCTTGCTCAAGTCAAAACAGATAATGGAATTGGCATTGCTCTTCATGTGGGTGATCGGGGTAATGAGGCGTGAGCAACCTTCATTCTTGCTGAACATCGCAGAGGTAAAGAGAACCGGTTGCCCGAAGGGAGTGGGAACCACCCGCTTGACCTGGCTTTTTGCCCTAAGGGAGAAGTAGTAATCATACAGCTTTGGCTGTTTGTTCTTGATCAGGCGGGCGATTTCAATGGTAGCCCTGACATCTACCAAGGCATCATGCGCCCCCTCCTGGCTGATATTGTTTGCCTCGGTAAGGCTGGTGAGACGGAACGTTGGGTTTCCCGTGGTTTCCTTTCTGGGTGGCCAGGTGATGCCTTCAGGGCGAAGATCATATGCTGCACGTACCAGGTCAATGATATCCCAGCGACTGCAGTTGTTCTTCCACTCTCTCTGGTAAGGGTCGAAGAAATTCCGATAGAGAGCATTGCGAATGAACTCATCATCAAATCGGATATTGTTGAACCCTGCAACCACAGTCGAGGGTTTTGAGAACTCTGCATTGATTCGGGCAATGAATTCGCTTTCACACATTCCCTTCTGGTTCACTTCCTGCGGAGTAATGCCGGTAATGGTGCAGGAAAGCGGATCGGGCAGGTAGTCGTCGCTGAGTTTGCAATATAGGACAGTAGGCTCACCAATGGGATTGAGGTTGAGATCAGTGCGTTGCCCTGCAAACTGGGCTATCCTATCGTATCGGCTGTCAAGACCAAAGGTTTCAAGGTCATACCAGAATATTGTCTGTTTGGAAGTGTGCGTATTCATGGCATCAGTGTACCATATAAGTGAAGTTGTGTCTTTTTCCCATGAATAGGTTGTTCTCTTTTGTGTGGTGAATTATCATATCACAAAGGATGCACATGAAATACCTGATACCTTTTCTATTGATGTTTTGTCTACTCTTCCCCCTTGGGGCAAAAGAGCCAACCCCAAATGATGTCACGGTGGCTATTGCTGCCATTACTGACACGACAATCTGTGCGGTTGCAGCCTTTCTGAATACTCCGAAGCTTGACCTTCCTGGAAGCAATCTCTATTTCAGGGATGGTGAGACACTTCCACACATCCTTACATTCCAGGAGGCTGACCTGGGGGAATATCTCCCGGTGTTCTTGGCGACAAAGGAAGGTGGAACCTCTTTCTTTGCATCACTGATGCAAGCAGCGAGAGGCCCCCTGAATGATGTGGCGATCCAATATCTCACTGTCCATGCCTGGGAAGAGGGGCATGCAGTGCTTAAAGGGGCTGCAGTTACAGACTGGGGAGAAGGGGTAACACTCCCATCCCTGATGGGTACGGTGATACAGAGCGGCAAGATTCCTGATATCATTGTTACAGCTGATGTGGTGGTGGATGGAAGACGGGTCAGTACATCGGTCCGGGTAGAGGGTAAATTTCTGTTGCACAGTGATGATGAAGGATTTTTTGCGGTACGTCCGCTTACTTTGAAAATAAATGGAAGGGATTTGGAGGTCTAGGTGAGCCTCAAGTTCCTATAGGAGGAAGCATGTCTGATTGTGTCGAAAAAACCGAGGAATTCTTGAAAAGACGGGGTATCGATCCCGCTACGGTGGATATGGAGCATTTGCTCAATACCTTTCTCAGTGAAATGGAGAAGGGGCTCATTGATGAGAAATCAAGCAGCCTGAAGATGATCCCTACCTATACCACTGTGGTGAGTGAGATTCCCAAGAATGAACCGGTCATTGTTCTTGATGCAGGAGGCACAAATTTCAGAACCTGCTTGGTAACCTTTGATGACCAGGGAACTGCACATATCGAGGACTTCAGGAAAGTTTCAATGCCTGGTGTTAAAAAAGAAGTGAGTGCAGATGAGTTTTTCTCCACGTTTGCCGATGAAGTGGAGCGTCTGATCGACAAGAGTGACAAGATTGGGTTCTGCTTCTCCTATGCAGCTTCCATCACCGCTGACCATGATGGGATTCCCTTGGTGTTTTCCAAGGAGATAAAAGCTCCCGAGGTTATTGGCAAACCGGTTGGGGCAACACTGCTGAAAGAACTTGCCCGTCGGGGTTACGATGTTTCCAATAAGAAGGTTGCAGTATTGAACGATACTGTTGCTACACTTCTTGCCGGGCAAAGCGCAAAGAGTGAAGTCCCTTACAGCGGCTATATTGGTTTCATCCTTGGTACCGGCACAAATACCGCCTATGTTGAAGAGAATGCTTCCATTGGGAAGCTGGGGCTTCAGGATGGGGGGAGTCAGATCATCAATATTGAATCCGGCAACTTCGATTTTTGTCCCAGCGAGCTTGACCGTGAGTTCTTTGGTGCAACCAAGGCTCCTCAGCAATACCATCTGGAGAAGATGATCAGTGGAGCGTATCTTGGTCCATTGAGCACGCTTGTCATCGAGAAAGCGATAGAGGACGGACTTTTCAGTGAGAACTTCAAGCAACGGTTTGCAAGACTTGGAGGAATCAATACCACGGTAATGAGCAACTATCTTGAGATGCCGTTCAACCGTGAGTATGAACTGGTAGCCTGCTGTGAAGGGAACCAAGCGGATGCAATTTCCCTTTGGATGATCATTGATGCCTTGATTGCCCGTTCTGCAAAACTTACGGCAGCAAACCTTGCTGCCACCATACTCAAGAGCGGAGCCGGCATTGATCCACGTGTTCCTGTCTGTATCAATGCTGACGGTACCACATTCTACAAGACCGAGTACCTGAAGAAGTATACCGAATATTATCTCCATACCCATCTGGAAATGGAGAGAAGAAGGTACTACCGCTTTGTCCATATTGATGATTCGCCAACCCTCGGGGCTGCGATTGCAGGGTTGAGTCTCTAGGTACCTCAGATGGGTGATTGCTTCTCCCTTGCCAAGCGTAGCAAGATCATGGCGAGCATCAAGGCGAAGGATACCAAGAGTGAGCTCTTGGTACGAAGTTATCTGTTTCGCCATGGATTCCGCTTTCGTGTCAATGACAAACGCTTGGTAGGGAGACCCGATATTGTGCTTCCCAAGTACAAGACCGTTATTTTCATCAATGGATGTTTCTGGCATGCACACCAAGGATGCAAGTATTTTACCCTTCCAAAAACTAACCGTCCGTTCTGGGAACAAAAGCTCGCCAAGAACAGGGAACGTGATCAGAGGGTTTGTGCACAGTTGTTGGAAAAGGGGTATCGTGTCCTGGTTGTTTGGGAGTGTGAGCTATCTCCCCCCGCAAAACGGGAGGAGACACTCAACGGTCTGGTCAATGAGATCTGGCAGGGATCTTAATCCTGATCGGCACGGGCGATGAGGCTGCGATGCCATGCAAGGAGCCTGTCATGACGGCTCATGTCATCACCTTTGCTGTCTACCATGACGCGGTATACTGGTTCAGTCTTGCTGCCTCTCATCCAGAGAAAATCAGTGACGATACCATCCTTGTCCTTTAGGGCTACCTTGTAGCCACCGGTGAATGGGGGCGTGCGGAATGCTTCTCCCATACCTTCAACGGTGCTGGTTCCTTCACTCTGGAATACGGTGTATGCATGGATGTCCAATTCCTTGAACATCTCTTGCTTTTCTATCCAATCAGCTTGCAATAACACTTCATAACGGCTTTTCAAAACGGCATGGTCTTGATGGATCTGCATCTTGCCATCTTTCGAGAAAGCCCCCGTAGTCGTGTATATGGGCATACTTTCAATGATCTTTTCAAGAGTTACGGGGTGGGGGACATCCTTTCCGTTTGCACGGAACCAGAGTTTTGCGATATCCCTGTTCCTAAGCAATTTCACCAGACTCAGCAGTGTGTTCAGAGGGTCGCGAACCTTTGCCGGATGGGTGATATTGCCTCCATTCGACCCCTCGCCCAGTACAGGGACAAGGTATCCCTCTTTTCGCTTCATCTCTGCCAGTTCAACAACATTTGCCTCTCCTACCTCACAGCGGAAGACCTCTGCATCAAGAGCCTGTGCTATATGGTCTACCCTGTTGCTGGTAGGACCATTCACGACTGTTGCCAATAGGCTGGAGGGATGCTTCAGTCGGCAGAGCGTCAGCTCTGCAAGGACTACCAAGGCGAATACATTCTGGGCTTCCAGGATACGGGCTTTTCCAGTTTTTCTCTGGATGTAGACAAGGTTTCCACGATCCCCATCATTGTCGGGGACATACCCTAGGCGGAATGAAGGGTCCTTTGCGTACAGCATCTCAAGGGTTTGCTGACAGAGCTGGAGGTTCTCTCCTTCGGGCACGATGGCATGGACAACCTGCCCTGGCTGATCATTGATCTGGTGTACCTTGAGCCCAAGGGAGGTCAGGAAGCGGTAATCAATACTTACCGAGCGGGCACTGCCGTTGAGTTCCCCCACAACACCAAGTGGTTCCTTGCTGTGGGCTTTTACCAGCATCTCCCTGAACATTCTATGTTCATTCCTATCCCCTGATTGCACTGCTGTGGTAAGCACAAACTGTTCATATCGTTCAAGATTCCTCGATTGCTCCTCTTTCACTGATGTAAGCACATGCCGGTATCGGGTGGTATCCATTTGTGAGGAGAGATTCTGGAGGTAGAG
>NZ_JAEKNT010000262.1 GCF_016406725.1 Sphaerochaeta sp. S2
ATCCATCTCTATGAATCACTCGGATTCCAAAGACTTGGCATCATTCATGGAGGATTTCTCATGCCTGATGGCTCGTATGAGGATATTATTCCCATGGTCTATTATGTGAATGCAGAAGCCTAAGTTAGAAGGATACACAAAGTTCCAGAATAAGTAATACTACTTCCTATGGTAAGGAGAATCCCTCAGGTAAAAGAGAAGAAGATTCCTCAAATTAAATCAGATAAGCCATTTTCTGCTATAACTTCTTCAAGCGTAGTGGTTTTGCTGCGACCTGCTCTCACATCTTCATCGCGTTTTTTTGCTAGGTAAATCATTTCAAGATCACATATCTTATCTTCAAGCGCTTCCTGGATGTAGTACGTTTTTGTTCTGCCTGTTTGCTCTGCCAGGTTGTTAAGCCTGTCTACCAGTTCTTTCGGTAAGCGTACTGATATGCTCTCAGTCATGTAGGTCTCCTTTTTTGCTCATTAGCAAATCCATGAACATTGTAATACACGTACAACATGTAATGCAAGTATTATAACTAGTAATTTTTCTAAAACTACTAGAGTAAGAAACCTTAGATTTTAAAAAATACGAATGAGGATGGTAGCGAATATCAGTTCTCTTGGATGTAAAATGATTTCTTGACACAGACCAATATGTCTATATAAATATGTATATATAAAAAAAGTTTTCATTTGTATACGTGGGACCCGGAGAAGAGCAAGAAGAACAAAAAGAAACACGGGTTCTCATTTGAAGATATTGCTGATGTGTTCGACGATCCAAATCTTTTGGATTGGGCCGATTGGGAACACTCAACATTGGAAGAGACCAGGTATCAGTGTATTGGGCGACATGGAATTTACCTTGTAATAATGATTGCCTATACGGACAGGAATGGGGTCATCAGAATCATATCAGCGAGGGAGGCCTCTCCCAGGGAAAAGAAGGCGTATTATGAGTATGAAGAAAAGAGAAGATAAGCAGATCGAGAGCGTCGAGAAAATCGATTTCTCTGACATTCCGGAGATGACTGATGAACAGTTGGCACAATTGCAGCTTTCTCATTTGCGTAATCCAGAGAATTATCGCCCAATCAAGAAAAAGATCAGCATCTATGTCGATGCTGATGTACTTGATCATTACAAGTCAAAAGGTAAAGGTTACCAAACAAAGATCAATCGGGTATTGCGGCAAGGAATGCTCAGGGAGACTGCTCCTTCCTATGGGAAGAAGGATACATCAAGTAAAAGTTGAACATACAGGTCCTTCTTGCTTCGATCTTCACTCTTCAGAAGGTACTATTGGAAACCATCTTCATGATAGCTTTGTTGCTTTCATAGAGATCGGTGGAAGAGAATGTTTCTAACCTGCGAATTATTGAAGCAACTTCATTCTGTGTTATATTATCTTAGTGATATCGGTTTGATAAATATCGGGGCATGTCTTCCCTGATAAGCACAGCACTTGTTTTCCGAACGATGGAATCTCCACTGAAGTATTTATATCCTTCATCTTGAAGAAGTGTAATAATAGCACTTTCAAGTTACTCATCAAGAACCTCCCAAAACCCTTCTTTTCGGCCTCCTACTCTATGAAGCAAGTTGTTAGACTGGAGTTTCTGTATATTTCTCTGAATAGAACGCTCGGTTATACCTATCAAATCTGCTAGTTCTGGAATTGTTATGGATGGGTTATCCCGACATGCATCAATGATCTTTCCCGACGTTTTCCCGACGTTTACCCGACGAAGTGCCAGTTGATGTATTTGAAGAACTATCATCGTAATCCCTTGCTGTTTTCCCATCTAACGTAATATAGCCTTCGGCAAAAGGAAAACAGACCTCAAGGAAATTATCACTGAAATGGAAGATATCTTGTGGATATTTAGCGAGAATTCGATTCATTCCTGAACCGAGTTGTTCTACAAGATCAAGATCTCTATAGACTCGCATCAGTTCACGATTTCTTATCATTGAGCGCCCATTGAAGAATTCCTCTCTACTGAGTCCTGTTACGAGCCCTCCATAGGACGTAATAGAAAGCCGATCAGCATAAATCTCCACAAGAGGTGTAACTTCATGCGTGTAATCATTGTGGACAATGGCATTGATGAATGCTTCTCTCAGAGCTGTTTTATCTATCATCTGTTTCTCCAGTCGGCGAGCAGCTCCGGTTATTTTTGTAAAGGTCTTATTCTCGATTTCTAGTTTGTCGAGTACTTTATCGGTTGCCTTGATTAAAGAACAATACCCGAATTCCTCATTCTCTGTCAGATCCACTTTATTGGTACCCGCATACTTTGCGACCTTGATGGAAACGCTGTTCTGATCTGCAAGGAGATATGCGACATAGTTTAGCTCGCCGTTTGGAGTGTATAGATCAAGATTTTCAAGAAATGAGTCGTTAACCGTGAACCCTTTTTCATCATAATAGATCTTGAGCTGATTGAAACTCAATTTTGCTCTTGGAGAAGGTATGTTTCGTAGTGAGTTGCGGGTCCTTGAAGCATATAGCCGGTCAATCATTTTAGGAGTAAGTTGCTGGGTTCCTGTACCTACTCGGACGTATGCTCCTGCTGGTGACAACCCGTCCCGAACCTTCAGGGTGATGTGGATCTCTCCATGATCGAGTGATCCAAGTTCTCTTTGTATCCAAAGGGCTAGTTTCTGCAGCTGTTCTTTTCCCATACCGGCTACCTCGAAGATCCTTTGATAAAATCTTCCAGCTGATCAGGACTGAACCTGACAGCAGCTCCGATTTTTACATACGGAATCCTTTTGGCCGAAACCCACTGCCTGAGTGTCTGGGGTTTCACTGCAAGTATATCTGCAGCTTCCTTGTATGTAAGCAGCGGCTGCAGTCCAGCTAAAGAATCCAATCCTTTGGCTTGCGGTTTTTCTAACATCTATTAAGTACTCCTTCTCTATGGAACCAACCTGGGGAGCACTGGGCGAAGCCCTAACAATGTTAGACCAACTATATCACTCTACATATAGAGTAGTCAACATATGTAAAGTATAAAACATGTTACATATAGCAATATCCCCTACAAACCAAGCATCAGGCAATATCAAATCAACCGAGGATTTCCTCTCCCGAGATACGAGAGAAAGACTACAGTGAAGAGAGTGTGAGATTATATCACTAGGAATGAGTATTGAAAATTTGCTCAGTTACTGATACTCTTCGAAACATTCGATACTTAGGGGGAAGATAATGAATTGGAAAGAAGCCTCTGGTGGTACAACTGTTTGTTATTGTCAGAATATAGATAAAGATGGCATTGTCGCATCTATAAAAGCAGGGAATAATACGCTTTCACAGATAAAAGAAAAAACAACGGCTTGTACTGGAGGAAATTGCAAAGAATTAAACCCTTCCGGCAAATGCTGCTCCAGTGATATTATGACACTTATCGAGCTCTACTCTGATAAACCTGCAGAGTCTGGTTCTGCATCCTGTTGCTGCTGTAGTTCATAGATTGCTTTCTTAATATAGTCTTTTGACAAAACTCCCGTTCTTTCTCCATTAATAGAGTATACACGGCATGTATAATGAGATCCTTCTGGTTTCTTCTTTGAATAGATATCAATTCCGTTGTAAAGAATTGTTGGAGAACCTTGGAAGTGAGTCTTTTCTGCACTTTCAAGATCAGGGACCTCAATCTCCTCAATCTCATTTTCAAATAAATCTCCAGACTCTTGTAAAGCTTTCAAGTTCCGAAGTGTCTGCTGAGAATTCGGGCAGCCATTAAAATAAAGAAATGTAATCATTATTGACCCTCCTGTTTCAGGATAATAATTTTCTTGAGGCTGGTAAAGACAATTCAATTGACTATCAAGTTCTCGAGTTTCTAATGGTTTATAATCATCTTATCGGGCTTAATCATTTCTACAAAGACATCATTCACTGCTTTTGATACCTGGTCCAAGTGAGAACCCTGGGCATGATCAGCATAATGTGCTGCCATTGCCGGGGTCTTGTGACCGGTCGCAAGCTGAACGGTTCTGAGCTCGATCTTATCAGCCAGATGAGTGGCATAGAAATGTCTCCAGGAGTGGAAGCAGATACCTCGATCAATCATGGCATCCCTGACCTTCTCCTGTTCGGCAGCATCTTCCCGTTTATCAACCGGCAGCTTCATGGTGACATAGACTTTTGAGAGACCCTTATTGAGGACATCTATATTCATTGGCTTATCTTTCTCTGTTCCATAGAATATGAAGCCCTCATTCCCATAGCGACTGGTCTTGAGAAGATTCAGCAGCTCTGTCTTGATCTGGGGGAGTAGGGGGACAACCCGCTCTTCACCATTCTTCGGGGCCTTCAGGCCATCAGAGAAACTCCAACTGTGCCGAACCATGAGTTTATCTCCCTGGATATCCTCTTTTCTCAATGCTACTACTTCTCCAGCTCTGAGCCCAGTTGTCATTGCCAGGAGGTTGCCAACTCTTGATCGTTCATCATCCCACTTGGAGGAAAATAGTTGCTGGATCTCTTCAGGATTGAGGATGTCTCTCTTCTTTGAGGTTCCTGAGAATTTTCGTAAGCCGATTGCAGGATTCACTTCCAGATCTCCCCGGTCGGCAGCCCAGCCGAAAGGAACGGTCCCGACCGTTACGATATTATTGATCGTTTTTGGAGCGAGTTCCTTATCCTTGAGCTCCAGCTGAAAGAACTTGAGATCCTCTTTTGTGACATCCTTGAGCCGGGTATCCGGGGCAAAATAAGATCTCCAGTGAGAAATCCTCTTCGATTGTTCATAACAGTGACGTTTGCCGATGCTTTGGCCGTAGGCATGCTTCTCCCGGACATAGGGAGAGTTGTCGTAATCCCAGAACTCCTCGAGGAAGGGAATGAGGAGAATGGATTCTTCCTCTGTAGATTCCTCGGGAAGGGTAGCGTTTTCAGTCACGATCCCCTGATCGACCAGAACATCGACAAGACGATCCTTCTGTTTATCAGTGAGTTCCATGGTGGATAGATAGTAGAGAATAGTTTGAAATTGAAGTCGATCCTGGATTGTTGTCTTTTCCTGATCTCTTCCGGTGTACCCGTAGCGAAGCCATTCGTTGACTTTCACCAAGGCCTCGTTTCTGGAACGTTTGCCAGTGCTGACCCCATGATCATAATTCTGGATCTCTTCATTCCAGAACTTCACGTAGAAGACCTTTCCCCTCATATACAAAGAAAACCGATGCATCCAAATCCTCCAGTCTGTGCTGTCTAGGTGACAGTACAGGTGTCAGTTTATTTGGTTACACCGGCTCTTCCGGGAGCAACGTTCTGTAAATCCAAACAGAACAAGAAATAATTCTATAGCAGGGACAGGACTCGAACCTGCGACCTCCGGGTTATGAGTATGAAGAAAAGAGAAAATAAGCAGATCGAGAGCGTCGAGAAAATCGATTTCTCTGATATACCGGAGATGACTGATGAACAGTTGGCACTATTGCATCCCTCACATTTACGTAATCCAGAGAATTATCGCCCGATTAAGAAAAAGATCAGCATCTATGTCGATGCTGATGTACTAGATCATTACAAGTCGAAAAGTAAAGGTTACCAAACAAAGATCAATCGGGTATTGCGTCAAGAAATGCTCAGGGAGACTGCTCCTTCCTATGGCAAGGAAGATACATCAGGCGAGAGTGAAGAAGATTCCTAAAACTTATTCGCCTATAATCTTAATCAAGGCATGTTTTTCTCTCTTCCCATCGAACTCAAAGTAGAAGATTTGCTCCCAAGTCCCAAAGTCGAGCCTTCCGTTTGTGATGGCACATACCGTCTCTCTTCCCATAATGGTTCTCTTCAGGTGAGCATCCGCATTATCCTCATACCCGTTATGATTGTATTGGGAGTAGGGCTTCTCAGGTGCCAGTTTCTCAAGCCAACGTTCATAGTCCTGATGCAGACCACTCTCATCATCATTGATGAATACACTGGCTGTGATATTCATCGCATTGATCAATACCAATCCTTCCTTGATACCACTCTCATCAATAGCATCCTGGACATCACTGGTAATGTTTACTAATCCTCTTCTGGTAGGGAGATGGAAAAACAGTTCTTTTCTATAGTGTTTCATGCGTTCCTCCTTCTTACAGCATATGTAAAAATCCAAGTGAAGGTCAAATGGGATAAATGATTCATTAATATACCTTCTTTCACATAAAAGTATAAATAATGTAAAATAAAGCAATATTATATAGCTAATAAGTACATAATATACCTTGCTTTCAGAGAAATGCTGGTTTAGAATTAACTCGATCTTCTGGAACTGCTACTACCATATTTGGTGTTATTTGCAATACAAAGGGTGTGTCCCGTGTTTTTTTCCAAGGAGGTCCTCATGCATGATCGAGCGAACGAGATCGCGGCGATTGTTTCTCAGCATAGAGAGCGACATGGTGCGCTTCTCTCCATACTGGAAGCAGTTCAGCGTACAAATGAGCACAACTATCTTCCCAAACAAGAACTGGTAATGGTGGCCAAAGAGCTGGGAGTCCCTCTCTCCCAAGTCTATTCGGTCGTCACCTTCTATGCCTTCTTCAACCTGAAAGCACAAGGTGAACATGTTATCACCGTTTGTCGTGGAACAGCATGTCATACAAGAGGCTCAAAGCCCTTACTCGACAAGGTGTTGCATATGCTCGGCGTTGAGCTTGATGAAGATGGGATGGCTACCACCCCTGACTATCGTTTTACCGTCCATACCGTGGCTTGTTTTGGGCAGTGTGCACTTGCTCCGGTCATTGCAATCGATGGAGTGATTCACTCCATGGTAACCGAAGAAAAACTCACTACCATGATAGAAGCCCTCTCGGCACAGAAGGAGGGAGCATGAGCAGTATATTGGATCGTCTAGACAATGAAGGAAGAAAGACCCTCTATCCAGAAATTCCTGCTATTGCAGTTGGGATGGGTACCTGTGGCATAGGAAGTGGGGCTGATGTGCTCTTTGACGCCTTCCTGGCTCTCAAGAAGAAACAGAAAGATGCTTTCATGCTTCGCTCTGTCGGTTGTTTTGGCTGTTGCAGCGAAGAGCCTCTGGTATTGTTGTATAACCCTGGGAAACCGATGGTACTCCTGCATAAAGTAGGGGAAGCAGAGTGTGCCCCGATTGTACAAGCTCTGCTTGATGGTACCTATTATGCAGAGAAAGCATTCTGCAAGATCAGCAAATGGGATCATCACCTCTCTTTACATGAATACGGAGAGGAATACCCAGAACTTCCTGAATGGAATGATATACCGTTCTTCCATCCACAAGTAAAATTGGTGTTGCGTGATGCAGGCATTATCGACCCAACCAACATCGCTGAGTATGTCTCTGTAGGTGGATACAGAGCACTCGAGAAAGCGCTCTTTACCATGAACAGGGAAAGTGTACTTGGGGAAGTCAAGTCATCAAAGCTCAGGGGACGCGGCGGCGCTGGCTTCCCTACCGGTCTGAAGTGGGAGTTGATGAAAAAAGAAGAGTCAGAGAAGAAGTACTTGATCTGCAACGCTGATGAAGGGGACCCTGGCGCATATATGAACCGTAATGAGATGGAAAGCGATCCCCATATGCTCCTTGAGGGCATGTTGATCGCTGCCTATGTGACAGGGGCTGATGAGGGGATCATCTATGTCCGTGCAGAGTACCCCTTGGCAGTGGAACGGCTAAGCAGAGCAATCCAGGATGCCTATGCCAATAATCTGTTGGGAGACGATATCCTGGGAGCAAATATGCGCTTCAATCTGCAGGTTGTGGAAGGTGCTGGGGCCTTCGTCTGCGGAGAGGAAACAGCACTCATAGCATCGCTAGAAGGGAGAGCAGGAAGACCTCGATCGAAACCACCATTTCCCAGCCAGAAAGGCTATCTTGGGTATCCTACCACCATCAACAATCTGGAGACCTGGTGCAACATTCCTCTCATTATTGGGAAGGGTAGTGACTGGTTTATGAGATACGGCATTCCTTCCTCACCCGGAACGAAAGTATTTTCCTTGGTAGGGAAAGTCAAGCATACCGGGTTGGTCGAACTTCCCTTGGGAGAGAAGCTGACAACCTTGGTTTATGAGGCAGGTGGGGGATCGGTATCAAAAACAAAACGCATCAAGGCAGTACAGAGCGGAGGCCCCTCAGGAGGGTGCATCCCCTCCCATCTCTTTGATAAGAGTATCGACTATGAGAGCTTGGCAGCCCTTGGTTCCATCATGGGCTCTGGAGGTATGGTTGTCATGGACAATGACAACTGTATGGTCGACTCAGCACGCTATTTCGTTGAATTCACGACCAAGGAATCCTGTGGCAACTGTACCCCTTGTAGGGAAGGCCTCTCACAGGTGCTTTCCATCCTGGACCGGATTACCAAGGGAGAAGGAAGGAAAGAAGATCTGGGGATGCTGGAGACCTTGGG
>NZ_JAEKNT010000263.1 GCF_016406725.1 Sphaerochaeta sp. S2
CATCAACATATTCCCACTCAGGGGTATAGATATTCCGCTTATGATCAGTGTATCGATCAAAATCCACCTGGATAAGCTTCGGCTCACCATGGAATACGTAGATTTTGTAGTCCTTGAGCTCATACCCAGACTCATCGACCAGATAGGGTTCACAGATTATCCTTGGCTCAACACCCTTGTAGGGCCACTCACGGTTATACCAGTAGTAGTTCTTTTGCAGCCACGTTTGCATCTGTCGAATGGCTTTCTCTCGGTCAAATGAGTGAGAATCTGTGCAGATTAATACATCACCAGAGGTGTGGTTTGCTTTCAAGACAAACTGTTCCGGCAATTCATCCCAACGAATTTCATCAACCGAACGATAGACTCCAATTTGTGGTACCAGATACTGCTCACCGATACTCTTCTTGATGTAGGAGCGGACAGCCACCTTGTCAACAAGTTGTGTATAGAGTGGGTTCCTATCATTGAGTTTGAGCCATTGTATTTTTTCATTGTAGGAAGCAGGATGCTTTAGATTCAGCTTCTTCTTGGCAACAGCCCAATATTTTAAGGAAACAAAGACAGAGTCAGGAAGCAATCGACAGACTCTCCATTTCAATACATGCACAAGGATCAATCGCGGATCCCGTATCCATTGCACAATCTTGCGGAATATGGTCACCAGATCAATCCCTGCCTGATCATCCTGACGGGCAATACCAACATAGCAGAAGGCGTAGAGAATATGACTGAATTCACTGTAGAGACGAACACGACCAATATCATCAACAAGGAAAACCAGGATGATGGTCATGGACAGAATCAGTGATTTTCTCTTTCTCCTTTGCAAAAACATGGTAAATCCCTTTATCAGGATCCCAAGGGGCAATGCATAGTACCAAAGGAATCCAACCAACCCTAGAGAGACCAAGATTTCGATGTAGTTGTTATGCGAGTAGAAGCCAAACCCAGCTACATCAGTAAATGCACCCAAGCCCCATCCGAAGAGGGGTTTCTGGAGGAACATATTCCACCCATAGGCAATCATCTCGAATCGAATGGACGTACTGCCATCTGTTTGGCCACCTGTAAAAAATGCAAGGAAGGTCTCTATCCTGCTTCCAATTACTCTATATAAAGGGGCCCATGTAAGTGAGAGCACTACGATGCATCCTGCTACAAATGAGGCAATAAGGAGCGAAAGAAGTGCTCGCTTCATCGTTTTTTGACTAAAAAATACAATACCTATCAATCCTATTCCCAATACGGCAATAGCTTTTCGCGATCCAGAGAAAAGACTGAATACCATGAAGAGAGGAAACAATACCAAATACCAGAAACGTTTCTCTACCAAGGCAAAGTAAATGGCAAAAATACCGGCCACCGCAAAGGATAGCCCAAGATTATTTGCATTGACTGCAACCGTTGGTCCCAATCGATATGCAAGGAGCAATTCAAGCGGTGCAGAGAAGAGAATACGTATCATAAAGACAAGGAGTGCTACAATAAAGAGCTTCAGGAATAGTGCATAATTTCGTTCAGAGTCCCTCACATAGGGTGCGATGAGATTCCCGAAGACAATTACCTGTACCACAGGAAGAGCCCTTTCAAAAGCCATAGACTGATCTGTTGCATAGGATATGGAAAGAAAAGCCAGGAAAACCAAGCCAATTCCCCAAATTGTATAGAGAGTTAGTCGAGAGCGCTTGACCAAGAAGCGTATACCAAAGACCGATACAAACAGTAATTCGGTTGGAATGAATACGCTGCGAGCATCTGGACCATAGGCTATAAGAACTGAGAGAAATATGAGAAGCACCGCATCACATATACTGTCAAACCAAGATTTTTTCACGAGAATATTCATACCAACTCCCTCATCACCCTTCATACTTGACGTTGATTATTGCAGGTATCCTATAAACCTGCAATAGAATTGAATTTACTCTACCTCTGGTATGCTTCGACGCAGGTGGTAATTGCCTGCATCCACAACTTACAGACACGGTTACTATCCAAGGTCTCCCGAATTGTAACCGCTTGCTTTCCCATCCTTTTAGCTTCTTCCAGGTTATCGATGAAATAAAGCATCGCTTCGCACATTGCATCTGCGTTGTTGCGTGGAACAACAAGCCCATTTCTTTCATGCTCAACGATGGTTCCCCTTCCCTCACTATAGTCGGTGGTTATTACCGGCAATCCCATTGCCATTGCTTCAATCAAGGCATTAGGCATTCCCTCATAGAGGGAAGGGAGTACAAACATCTGTGCTTCTTGCAACTTTGTAAAAATGTGTTCTTCAATTCCAGGTAGAGATACCGAGTCTTGCAGGGACAAGGAATCAATCAAATGTTCAAGCTTCTCCCTCTCCTCTCCTTCCCCATATATTGCAAGGGTATAGTC
>NZ_JAEKNT010000264.1 GCF_016406725.1 Sphaerochaeta sp. S2
GACTACGCCATGGTTGAAGAGTCCCGTTTTCTACGTCTGGTGTTGGAGAGGGAAGTGGCAAAGGTCCTGTGTACCATGGAAGAGATTCCTGATCTCTCTTTCCTCGAAGAGATCATCCGATTGCAGAGTTTCTATATAGAACACTCCAATCCGGAAAAATTGTTGGAGTTAGACAACCAGTTTCATGCCTTGCTATTCCAGCTTGCAAATAAAGTCCAGTGTTATGGTTGGATGATCGAAGGTCTTACCATCCATTTCGACCGTGTTCGTGCCATGAGTCTGAATGCCATCAAGGACATCAAGATAGTCAGTGACCATCAGGCAATAGCTGAGGCGATCAAGCAAAGGGATGCCGAGCTTGCAGGTCAGCTGATGGAGGAGCATCTCAGTCGTTACAAGATTGATGAATCTGCCATCAGGGAGAAATATCCAACCTACTTTCGTTGATCATCTCTCTTCTGTATACTGCATGCCATGCGAAGAATACTCTGTTATGGTGACTCAAATACTTTCGGGACCAACCCAAGTGGGGGAAGGTGGCAATACGATCAGCGATGGACAGGAATACTCTCCTCCCTCCTCGGCCCCGATTTCCAGATCATTGAAGAAGGACTTGGTGGCCGTACCACCGTGTTTGATGACCCACTCGAGCTTCACCGCTCGGGTCGGGAGTTCTTGCCTGTTGCCCTTCACAGTCATCGCCCACTGGACCTGGTGATCCTCTCCTTGGGTACCAACGATTGCAAGAAGTTCATCAATGCCGATGAGAAGATCATCACAAAAGCCCTACAACAATTGGCATCTCTTATCAAGACTCACCCCTATGGGGAGGGATATCCGATACCACAGGTGTTGGTGGTTTCTCCCATTCATATTGGAGATGAGATAGAACAGTCCCCGTTTGTCAGTTTCAATTCCAACTCCGTTCTTACAAGTAAAAGCCTTGCTACAGCCATAAGGGGTATGGCAGAAGAGAATGATCTTCTCTATTTCGATGCAAGCAGTGTTGCCGGCCCTAGTAGCATAGACCAGTTGCATATGGACAGGGAGTCCCATCAGGCGGTTGGGGAAGGGCTGGCCTCTCTCATCCTCTCATACTTCAATGTGCAGACAGAGGAGCCTCAGGAAAAAAAGGAAGAGCGTACGGTTATCCGTGCGATCAAGTTTCCGTTCTTTAAACGCTAGGAAGGAGTTTCAACACTGCCGCTACCGGCCAGTGGTCAGAGAGCACCTGTCCTGAAATCATAAAATGGGGGCTGCTTGCCAAAACCGGCTGTATCGCTCCTTGTATCATGATCTTATCAATGGCCTCTATAAGGAATGTTTCATGAGTAAGGAATGGGCAAGGGAAGGTATGTAATAGCTCTTTTCTAGATTGTTAACGTTAATCTATTGTACGCGTGCATCAATATAATGCTTGCTTTGCTTCTTGATCTTTTTCAGTTCTTTTTTCTGAGCTATTGCCCACTCTTTACGGCTGATCAAGGCTACTTGGTCAACGGGCCTACCACTGATGAACTGGATGATGGCACTCTCTGTTTCCTCTGTCCCTGTAGCCTTCGGGTAGTTGATGAAGCCATGAATGGTCTTCTTCACCTCAAGGTATTTTACCGGGGTGTCTGCTGAAGCCAATGCATCGGCATAGAGCATTCCATCATCATGGAGCGGGTCGTACTCGGCACCGATGATCAGGGTTTCGGGGAGTCTGCTATGATCTTTTGCGAGCAGAGGGGAGAAATTGGGATTGAGGATATCCTTTGGCTCCCGTTGGTAGCTGTTGATGAAGAAGGCCATCTGCTTGTCAGTCAACGAAGGAGCATCCTTGTGCTTCTCGTAGCTATTGGTTCGCATCCTGCCGTCAGTTACAGGATAGAGCAGTACCTGACCAGCAATGGCAGGACCCTTTCGGTCACGAGCAAGACGACTGACCACTGCAGCAAGGTTTCCTCCTGCGCTGTCTCCGATCAAGAAGATTCGATCTGGGTCCGTCTTCCAATATCGGCAACCTGCTGCTGCCCAAACCAATGTATCATAACAATCCTCAACCGCTGTAGGGAACTTGTACTTTGGTGCAAGGCGATAATCCACAGAGAGAACTGCTGCCCCAGTGATATCGGCTAGATGGGCACAGAGGAAGTTGTAGAGATCCATGTTCCCCCAAACCCATCCACCACCA
>NZ_JAEKNT010000265.1 GCF_016406725.1 Sphaerochaeta sp. S2
GATTCGGGGTATTCCCCTCCTTGTCCAGTTGATCTTCATCTACTATGCGATGGGTCGTTTCTTCAAGATACAGGGGATGGTTGCGGCAGTCGTTGCACTTTCCATCTGTTTCGGAGCCTACATGGGTGAGATCGTACGGGCAGGTATCCAGGCGATACCCAAAGGACAGATGGAAGCTGCCATTGCCCTGGGCTTGAGCCGCTCCCAGGCCTTCCGCTATGTCATTCTCCCCCAGACGGTAAAGGTAATACTTCCAGCAATCGGAAACGAGTTCATCTCGATGCTCAAGGATTCATCCCTGGTATCTGCAATTGCACTCAGTGATATCCTAAGAAAAGGTAGGGAGTATATCAGTCGGACCTTCCTCTCCCTGGAAACCATGTTGGTTGTTGCGCTCATATACCTCATCATCACCCTCCTGCTCTCCCGCTTGGTAGGCATCCTGGAGGAAAGGTTGCATCAGAATGGCTAGAATACGTATTGAAGATCTCTCAAAGGATTATATCACCGCAAACAAGACCTTGGTGAAAGCTGTCAAACACGCTGATCTTACGGTGGAAAATGGTGAAGTTGTTGTAATCATCGGACCTTCGGGAAGTGGGAAATCCACCTTGCTCAGAAGTGTCAATAAACTGGAAAATCCAACCGGTGGTAAAATCTTCATCGATGAGGATGAGGTAACAAACCCGCATGTGGATTTGAGAAAGATTCGTGAGGAAGTAGGTATGGTGTTCCAGTCCTTCAACCTGTTCCCCCACCTTTCTGTCATGCAGAACATCACCCTCGCCCCTGTGAAAGTAAGAAAAATGTCACAAAAGAAGGCTGAGGAGAAAGCAAGGGACTTATTGAAGCTGGTAGGGCTTGAGGAAAAGGCTGATGTACATCCCCCCCAGCTCTCGGGCGGGCAGCAGCAGCGTGTTGCCATTGCACGTGCACTGGCAATGGAACCGAAGGTTATGCTCTTCGATGAACCCACCAGCGCTCTCGACCCAGAGATGATCAAGGAAGTACTTGATGTTATGCTCAAACTTGCAAAGAGTGGTATGACCATGCTTCTGGTGACTCACGAGATGGGATTTGCCAAGGCAGCTGCTTCAAAGGTTGTCTTTATGGACGAAGGACGGATTGTGGAAGTCGGTACACCCGATGAGATATTCTCCCATCCAAAGAATGAACGAACAAAACTCTTTTTGGAGCATATTCTTTAAAAAAAGGGCCTCAGGGCCCTGTTTTTTGCTCCTGATAGATTTCTACTAGTAGCCAAACAGCAGAAATCTACCATTGCCGAGAAGCAGGCACATCGCTAAGGTATCCAACAACAGGAGGCATCAACGATGCAACGTTTCAATACTTGGCTAGAGGACCATATCACCCTTCACTCCTATGATGACCCAAAGGCAGAAAAGGAAAATGCAATAACCCATGTTGTGGGAGCAGCTCTTGCGCTCATCGCACTCATCTCCATCCTATTCAAGCTCCCTTCCCTCGCCAGTACATCTTTCCAGGTAGGTTTGGTCATCTGGGGATTGACCATGTTGTTGCTCTATAGTTCATCTGCTCTCTATCACTCTCTTCCCCATGGGAATGGTAAACGGCTTTGCAGGGTCTTGGATCATAGCAATATCTATTTCCTGATCGCAGGAACCTATACACCATTGATGATGTACATTGGAACCCCTGTTGCCTACCGGATTACGATGTTGGTCTGGTTGGTTGCGGTTGTAGGTATCGTCCTCACCCTCATTTTCTGGGGAAAAGCCAAGGTATTGCATGTCCTGCTCTATCTGGCCATGGGATGGTTGATTGTATTCTTCTGGAAAGACATTGTGCCCTACCTTCCTTCTGATTTGATCAAATGGATCATCGCAGCGGGACTTACCTATAGTATCGGGGTGATCTTTTACGCAAGTAAACGCCTCCCCCACTACCATGCCATCTGGCATTTGTTCTGTATCGGGGGAAGCGCTCTGTTCTACGTCGGCTATATGCTTACTCTTGTGTGAGCAACCGGTCAATATTCTCCTGCAGTGCAGTCTCACTGACATACCCGAGGTAGCCATTAGCTATTGACCCATCAGCATTGAAGAATACGGTGGTCGGTAGGCTGTTTGTCTGGAAGATGTAGGCAAACACCCCGTCATCCGTGTAGACAGGACCGGTGAACGGGAACTCTTCCATAAACTTGGTAATGGTTTCCAGAGTCTCTCTCTGTCCATCCATTGCATTGAGGAAGATGAAGCTGATCTCATCACCATAGGTATCATATGCAGCCTGGAAGTGAGGAAGTTCCTGCTTGCAGGGAGGACACCAGGAAGCGAAATAGTTGATGATTGCTGGTTTGCCCTGCCGTACGGTATCAAAACTGGTCTCTTCCCCGTCTAGGGTGAAGAGAGGAATATCAGGCATCTTTGGGGCTTCTTCCGCAGGAGCTTCTCCAGCCTCTTCCGAATCAGGTGTATCGGCCTCTTCGTCAGCAGTTGCCTCAGGAGGAGTCTCCACCGGCTCATCAATTGCAGCAGTTGTTGTGGCAACATCCGGCTCTTCTACTGCATCAATTGATGGTTCAACAACGGCAGGTTTTTCTGCAGCAGTGGGAATATTCGTAAGATTCGGGGTGAGGGAGACAGATGGAGCACTGCTCTCCTTGAGTGCATTGTATGCAACGGAGGCGACAACAATGATTACGATGAATGAAATCAGGGTAATCATCAGGGTACGGGTATTTTTTTTCATGAAAAACTCCTAGAGAAATAGTGCAGCCGGATTGAACCCCAAGGTCAAGGCAATGCCGAAGGCCAGAAGGAAGAGGCCGCTGATTATCGTGATAAGCTTGGAATGCTTCTTTATTGCTGCAAAGACACCTTCGAGCTGCTCGATCAGGATTGCTGAGAGCAGGAACGGGATGCCAAGGCCCATGGCATAGAAGAAAAGGGTCAACATGCCCTTTGTTACCATTTCAGCATTGGCTGCCATCATCAGGGCACTGCCGAGCAGGGGGCCAACACAAGGAGTCCAGCCCAAGGCAAAGACCAAGCCAAAGAGCATCGACTTGGGAACATTCATGTTCTGTAAGCCTTTCATCTGGAACTTGTGGTTGTTGTTCAATGCGGGTATCAGGACGAATCCCAGATTGTTCAGAGCAAAAAGGATGACCAGGACACCACCGATACGGTTGAGCATATCCAGGTGACTCTGAAGGAACTGTCCTATGGTGGTTGATGCAGCTCCAAGGGCTACAAAGAGGATAGTGAATCCAATGACGAATGCTATGCTGTTTTTCAACAGCAGATTCTTTTCCTGATCCTGCTCTGCCACACCACCGGCAAGGTACGAGAAGTACAGCGGAAGGATGGGGAGGATACAGGGACTGATAAAACTGATAATGCCTTCGAGAAATGCAGTTATATACGCCATGGCTGAGCATATCATAAGAGGAAAAGGTTCACAAGAGGGATAAAAGTTGGTACAGTCTGACCATGGCAAAACAGAAGGGCAAAGCAGAAGGAGAGACGCTGTTTGGGGCATACTACCAGGATATCTACCAAGATCGCTGGGAATCGCTGAAGGCAGCCTTGATTGAGGATAAGGTACCTACTGCGTACGATGAGGGGCTGACACAACCATATTACCTCGATGAAGCATCGGTTCTCGCTGCAAAACTGCTTGGTGTACAGAAGGGAGAGACTGTACTGGATATGTGTGCCGCTCCAGGTGGAAAAACGCTTGTGCTTGCTTCCTGTCTCCAGGGTGAGGGTAAACTGGTCTCCAATGACCGTTCTTCCGCCCGGAGGGCAAGACTGAAGCAAGTGGTAAAGGACCACCTCAGCGAGGCCGAACGGGAGATTGTTCAGGTAACAGCCCATGATGCTACGCGCTGGTCACTCTATGAACAAAATGTATATGACCGGGTATTGCTCGACGCCCCTTGTTCCAGTGAGCGCCATGTATTACATGACCCAAAGGCCCTTGCGATGTGGAGCCCATCCCGTCCAAAGAGGCTTGCCATCACCCAATTTGCCATGCTTGCTGCTGCCTTGGAAGCGGTAAAACCGGGTGGGTATATTCTGTACAGTACCTGCTCCATCAATCCGATGGAAAATGAACGTGTTGTCGAGAAGTTGTTCGAGAAGCGGGTTGGAAGATTCACCATCATGGATAGCGCCCAAGAGGGAAGTGAAGAGAGAGACTATGGATCCATCATCCTTCCCGACCGTGGAGAGGGCCGAGGTCCACTCTATTTTTGCCTGATCAGGAGAGATGTATGAGTAGTGTCGCCATTGTACGATGTGAACAATATGAACAAGCGTTGGTCGATCAGGCGGTTGCCGCTGCCTGCGAGAAAGGAGAAATGCCTGAGGTCAGGGACAAGCGTGTTCTTCTCAAACCGAATATTCTCAGTGATGCCAAGGAAGAACGTGGCATAACCACACATTCAGCCGTCCTCAGGGCTATGATCAGGCATCTCAAGAGCCAAGGCGCAAAGGAAGTGTTGGTTGGCGACTCCCCCGGATTACAGAAACCCAATTTTCAACCAAAAGCTTCAGGTATATATCAAGTATGTGAAGAGGAAGGTGTGCAGTGGATTGACTTCACCAAACAACCTACGACCTACACAATTCCATATACCCGTGGCAAGAAGCTTCCTCTCGCTGCCGTACTGTCTCAGGTGGATATGGTCTTCAGCCTCCCCAAGTTCAAGACACACCAACTGATGTACGCCACAGGAGCGGTCAAGAACCTGTTTGGCTTGGTGCCCAATCTCTACAAGAGTCCCTGCCATGTGCAGTTCCCTTCTCGTGAACAGTTTGCGTCCCTGATGGTGGGCATTGCATCCATCGTGAAGCCCGCGTTCAGCCTGATGGACGGAATCATTGCAATGGAAGGACCAGGCCCGGCAAACGGGGTCTCTCGCCATCTGGGCCTCTTGATCGCCAGCCGTGATGCAGTAGCATTGGATTATGCCCAGGCTCAGATCATGGGGTATGATCCTCTACTCGTTCCCATTGTTGCAGAGGGAATTAGGAGAGGATTGGGAGAGAAGCCCACCTCCTACCCCGCTCTCTCTGCTGAAGAGCTGGTACAGAATGATTACATCCGTATCGAAATGCAAAAACGCACCAGTTTTATCCACTCCTTGATTGTCCCTTTCATTTTCAGTCGTTATATCCGCTGGAAGGTGAAGAAGGAGCGCAAGGCTCCGGTCTTTTTGGTCGACCCTTGCATTGGTTGCAGGAAATGCATCGACATTTGTCCTGCCGGAGCCTTGACGATGGTTGATAAACGTATCATCATCGACCCCAAGGCTTGTATCCGATGTTATTGCTGCCATGAAGTCTGCCCTGCCTCAGCGATACTTGTTGATGAAGAAATTCCCTCCTAGAGGATGGTTGTATGGATAGTCCCACCTTGTTTTTCAGTATTCTTCTTTCCCTTCTCCCTATCAGTGAACTGAGGGGAGGCATACCCTATGCCTATTTCAATGGGGTTTCCCTCCTCATAGCAACTCCTCTTTGTGTGCTTACCAATGCCTTGGTTGCCCCAATCGTGTACACATTTCTGGCAACATTTCATAAGATATTCCATGAACATTGGAGGTGGTACGCCTCCTTCTTTGATCGTTTTGTTGCCAGGGCACAAAGACGCGTTGCCCCTAAGGTCAACAAGTATGGCTACTGGGGTATTCTCCTCTTTGTGGCAATACCCTTACCGATCACCGGTGCATGGACGGGAAC
>NZ_JAEKNT010000266.1 GCF_016406725.1 Sphaerochaeta sp. S2
GGATTCATCCCTGATCAACAGGTATCTGTCTGTCATTTTTTCCAGCTGACGGTTTGCATGAGCTACCATCAGTTCAAAAGTTAGTCCTTGTGCAAAGGTACGATACTTTTTACCATCGGCTGAACCGATGAGATTGTGCAAGGAATCCCAGCGAGCGCAACGTTGTGTTTGAGCTTCTATGGCGAGTTTCTTGCCCTGTATTCGTTCTATTGCTGCAATATTTTCTCGCAGTGTATGTGTATAGGTAGCAATTTCATCTCGTAACTGCTTCAAAGACTCGTCATAGATGTTTGCTTGTGCCTGTACATCTTCATATGTGGCATCGCTGAGATGCTTCTCCTGCTCTAATTCCAAACGATCCATCCGATCTTTCAGCTTGGTCACAAGTGTGGTTTCTGAATTATCCAACTCCCTTGCTTTCTGGGATAAGGATTCCCGTTCCTCATAGGAAATCCTGGCTTCCCGGAATGCTTCCTCATCAGAAAAATCAGATGTGCGTAATGCCTTCAGGAATTGTTCTTCTGCTTCTGCAAGTTTTGGAGCCCGTTGTTCGATGCTCTTGTTTCTAGACTCTACCTTACTTCTGGCTGTTGCCAGTTTTTGTTGAAGATCATTACATAGTGCCCTGGCTCTCTTTTCAGCTGACTCGGCATCAGCAATTGCATCGGTCAAGCGTTTTTCTTCAACATTTGGGATTACATCACCATACAAGCTTTTCCGTTTATCTTTGGTATCGGCTAGTTGTTGTTTTAGTGTATCGAGATGGTTCCTTTTGCCAACTAGAGCTTTCTCCTGAGTGGAAATCATCCCCTCTAGACGCTTAATCTCTCCTACAATACTGTCGATATGTTTTTCGATCTCTGTTTTTTGTTTTGTTTTTTCCTGCCATACTTTCAGTCTGGAATCGAGAGAGGCCTGTATGGATGTAACCAAAGAGGAATTAATTTGGGTAATGCCCAATGGCCTCAGTTTCTCCAAAAGAGATTGTATGATCTGATCAACATTGGAGCGAAGGTTTTTTATGGTTAAAGCAATCTCACTACAGGTTCTTTCATCGGATTTCTTCTCATTGGCTGCACTTGCTTCTCTTTTCTCATATGCTTGCAGTGCGGTACGTGCATCAGTCTCTGCTTGTACAAGATTCCTTATAATATTCTCTTGATTCTCCGCTTCAGTGATCAGTGTTGTCAGTTTTTCAATGCGTTGTTCGATTTCATCGCGAACTGGAATATTCCCTTTTGCAAAAGGATGTTCTATTGCACCACAGAGTGGACAGGGTTTTCCGTCCTCCAGCTTTGTACGAAGGTTTTCCAGTTCCTCAATTCTCTTGATATAAGCGATTTCTCGAAGCAGGGAATCCTTTTCCTTACGGTAGGAGCTAAGAGGGATATCTTCTAGAAGTGTCTTCAAAGCAATTTGTGCTTCTTGGAGATCAAAAGAGATTTTTTCAAGCTTGGCTTTGCTTTCCGTGCATAGTGCTGTTGCTTCTTTCAGTTTCTTAGTAACGGTTGATACCGCTTTTTCAGCTATTTCGAGGGCAGTTCCCTTCTCTTCTATCTCTTTCTGTTTCTCCAGGAGAGATCCTAATTGTTCTTCAATACCGGTAAGGCCACTGACAAGCCATGCATCCTGTGAGTGCTCAGAAAGATATTGTTCTATAGTTTCTTTCTGGGTTTCACTTTCAGCTTTCTTCTCCTGCTCCTCGGTTAGATTCTTTCTATCAGCATCTATTTGTGTAGTATCCTTTGCGTAACTTTCAGCCTCATCAGATACATTCTTTTCCAAATTAGCTATCTTCTGATCGAGAGACTGAATTTCTTTCAGTTTTGGAGTTGCTGTTTGCAATTCCTGTTTTCTTTGTATTGTCAGCTGTTCTGCATCTGCAAGAATTTTACCTTGATTATTTGTTGAAGTCTCCATCTCAGGGAGAGCTGATTCTTCATCTCTTAAAGCAGTATTGTCTTCAGCTTGTTGTGAGCGAAGGGCTGAGAGTGTTGCGTATATTCCATCCAGATATGATGCTTTCAGGGCATTGCTCAAGATTGCCCTTTTTGGTTTGAACGTTTCCATTTCACGATAAAGTGCTTCTTTTTCTTGGGAAAGGTTATCGATTTCCTTGTTGAGATTCTCAATATTCTTCATCCAAAGCAAGGCTTCGTTTGTTTTTGACAAGTTACTGGTAAGGTTTTTCTCCTGTTGGAGTTTTTCTTCCAGTTCCTTTTTTATGGTTATTTCTTGTTCGGGTTCCAGAATCACAATACCAGAGGTTTCAGCCTGGAGCAGTTTCAATGCTTCCTGTTCCTTTCTCTGTCTTTCATGAACTCGTTTTGAGATCTCAGAGTACATTTCGGTACCGGTTATTTGCTCTAATATTTTCGATTTCTGCTCACTGTCTGCTTTCAAGAATGAGTCGAAACTACCTTGAGCCAAGAGGATTGAACGAGTGAACCGGTCAAAATCCATTCCTGTCTTTTCTTCTATAACAAGCCCTACACGACTTTTCATCGTTTCAATCGGTTTCCCGTTATCAGCGTCAAAGATTTGATGTTCTGCTTCCTGCAGATTTCCCTCAGCCTTGCTCCGTGCTCTTCTTTGTTCCCAATGACAACGAAATCGTCCTGCGTTTGAGGCAAACAACACCTCTGCATAACAACTTCCTGTCTGTCTGCTCATGATCTCATTATTGCTTTTGGTAATTCTTCCAAGCCTTGGTGTTGCTCCATAAAGAGCAAGACAAATGGCATCGAGAATGGTCGACTTACCTGCGCCAGTTGGTCCAGTCAAGGCAAAGATACCATTTGATTCATATTCTGGATGAGTAAAATCGATAACCCACTCTCCATAGAGTGAGTTGAGATTCTTGAATCTGAGTTCGAGTAGTTTCATGGTTTTGTCCTATTCAGCAAGGGTATCTTCATCATGCATTTCCAAGAGTATTTCATGATAAGCATCTCTCAAAGGCTGTCGCTCTCCCTCGGTTACTGCAAATGTATCGAGGCATCGTGTAAAGACTTCTTCCGGGTTTAGGTCTTCCAAAGTTTCCTGTACCTGCATTGATGCCATAACTCGTTGTATGAATTGACGATTCCGTATACGGAGTATGGTGAGGTTTGAATCTTTTACAAGTTCCTCACACTGTTCACTTAGATTGGTGACCATCTCGGGTGCTGTATACTCAATTTCAATATAAGCAGATTCACCCTTCTCTTTAAGCTGTAGAATTCTTGAGGTAATGTGCTCCATGGTTCCCTTGATGCTCTCCAGATGTTGAAATGATGGTATGGGAAGCGGCTCTATGGAAAGGGTTTTATCAAAATGCAGCAATACAACCTGTTTCTGCTGTTTTGCTTCCCCAAATCCCATGGGGATCGGGGAACCACTGTACCGTATCGCATCCTTGCCACCTACACACTGTGGTACATGGAGATGCCCAAGCGCTACGTAATCCAGGAATTCAGGGAAGACAGAGCTGTCTATCTGTGCAAGGGAGCCGATGTAGAGTTCACTCACACCATCTCCCTCTACTGTCTTGCCTCCTTGTGTGAAGAGATGCCCCATTGCAATGAGGGGTACATTGTTTCCCAATTCCATTTGTCTCTTTTTTGCAATACTACAAACTGTTTTATAGTGTTCCTTTATTCCTTCCAGGAGTTTTTTATTCTTGTCATCAATGGTCTCTCCTGCTTCCGCGTAGCGGATGTCCTTGTCACGCAAATAAGGGACAGCACAGATAATGGCCATCGGTTTACCATTTGCCTCAACTATAAGCACCTCTTCTTCTGGCGTTTCTCTTTTGGATCCAATTACATGTACATTGAGTACATGTAAGAGAGCGCTCGGAGCTTGTAGGAATGATGGGCTGTCGTGGTTTCCCCCGATGATTACGATGGTCTTGCAACATGATTTGGAGACTTTGTAGAGAAACTCGTAATAGAGTTGCTGGGCTTTGTTGCTAGGTGTACTGGTGTCGAAGATGTCACCGGATACCAACAAGATATCTACTTGTTGATTTTCGATGGTTTCAATCAACCAACTTAGAAATGAGGCAAATTCATCATAGCGTTTCTGTGAGAACAGCGAACGACCAAGATGCCAGTCTGATGTATGGAGAATATTCATGAAGGCTCCTGAAAAAGAGTTGTACTCATATCATCATAGTATAGGCTGACAGCAGGTGATTCTCAACCAAATGCATGCAGAAAGCTGGATAACTTCCAACTTCTTCCTGAATTAGTGTAAGGAGCTTTGAATGTTTGGGTGCTTTACATAAAAAACCCGCCTTCCGAAGAAGACGGGTCGTGTTTCTGGAGGTGGGGGGATTCGAACCCCCGTCCTAACGTGCCACCCAGGGACGTCTACAAGCTTAGCTGGTGATCAAAATTTCCAAAGTGCGTTAGGTTCACCGGCAAAACGTCCGCTCTTTGTAGCCTACTTTAATGTCCCCTCCCCCCATAGGCACTGGGTTGGGTAAGCTCTTACTTTTACAGGTATCCGTTGCTTAAGAGCGGCAGCAGACGGGCCTGTACGTCCTCGTGCTGTTACGCAGCGAGAGCGTATTCTGCTTCGAAGGAGACTTCGTCTTCTTTTTTGGCAGTTAAATGTTTTTGCTAGTTTTAGGAGTTGGCGCTCCGCTTGCAGCCACTGGCCTGATCTTCCGCCAGTCGAAACCGAAACACCCCCAATGGGACTAATCCCTTGAGGTATCTTTACTATACTCAGAATTTACAAAGAAGGCAAGGAGGGCTTATGCCCCCCTTGCTTGGTTCAACTTAACTGTATTTTTACAGGTTTTCTTTTGTCAGTACAGAAACGCCGGTATCTACATAGTCCTGGGAGATAGCCTCGCCACTCAATGCACGATAGGCAGTCTTTACACCTTCGTATCCCATTACATCAGGGTTCTGTGCCATGGTTGCAAGAATATGACCACTCTTGATCAATGAAAGAATCATATCACTCTTGTCAAATCCAACACCGATGACACTAGTTCCTGCTTCAGCAATTGCGTTTCCGATACCAACTGTGGATCCTTCATTGGCTCCGAAAAGACCAACCACACCTTGAGTAATAAAGTTTGCACTCATGTCCTTTGATACAGCAGCATCACCATTACAGTATTGGGTCTCTAGGATTTCAAAGGAAGTACCCTCGAAGGCCTTACGGAAACCCGTTTCACGAGCAACAGTGGAGGCCGTTGCACTGTTAACGGAGATTACTCCAATCTTTCCAGCATTTACGCCCTTAGCTTTCAATGCCTCAAGCATCTCCTCACCTGCTGTAGTCCCTGCAGCAGTGTTGTCTGTTGCCAGCGTCTGTACTGCGGGGAAGTTTGCTGCCGAGTCAACATAGACAATGGTAACTCCAGCTTCTTCAGCTTCTTTTAGTGCAGCAGTTACTGCATTCGGACCATTTGCAGCCAGAAGAATGGCATCAGCACCACCTGCAACTGCATTGTTGATGCTCTCAATCTGCTTAGCATCGTCCTTTACATCGGGAGCCAACCATTTGTAATCAACGGAGCCCAATTCCTCTGCTGCTTTCTGTGCACCCTTGTCCACATTTACCCAGTGCTGGTCCATCTGATCCATTGTGATCAGATAAATCTTGTAGGCAGAAGAATCCTCTTTTGCGCCCTGTGCGAACAGTGACCCTGCAATCAGCAGTACCAATAGTACCATACTCAGTTTCTTCATACTAATACTCTCCTTTACTATTTCTCACCTAAGGTGATTATGATCAAACACTTGCTTCCGTCCGTTTCTTCCGGGAACTCTTGCCTGAGCGGACGATGACATCAAGCAATACCGAGATGACGACAATGATTCCAATAACTATATTCCTGATGGCAACCGGGGCTCCTGCAAATTGCAGACCGTTCTGAAGAACGCCCCAAATAGAAGCACCAATCACTGTACCAAAGAGCATTCCCTGCCCTCCAAGGGTGGAAACTCCACCTATCACCGAGGCAGCAACAGCGTACAGCTCATAGGTATTACCTGCATCCATGGTACCCATTCCACTGGTAGCGGTGGTGATAAGGCCTACAACACAGGAGACAAAAGCAGAAACTAGATAAGCTTTAGTTGTTGTAGAAACCAAGTTAACACCACTGAGTCTGGCTGCCTCTGCGTTGGACCCTATTGCATAAATATGCCGGCCTGTCTTTGTACGGGTGAGGATGAAGTTGAAGATAATCCAGAGTACCAGAGCAATCCAGATAGTGTTATAGAGTCCAAAAGTCTTTCCATAATAGAAGAAGTCACGAAGGCCTTGTGCTGCTTCTCCGATTGAATCGGTATTGTAATTGTTGTTTGCTATCTGCGCTATGCCTCGGGCTATTGTCATGGTTCCCAACGTGGCAATGAATGGAGGTAATTTCGCAAATGACACGAGCAGACCATTTGACAATCCCACTCCAAGGCATGCAACGATAGTTAGCAATACAGCCAACCAAGGATTCACTCCTTTTGTCATGAGAGTAGCGCTGATCATCGTGCTCATGCCTACTACAGAACCAATGGAAAGGTCGATATTTCCAGTAATCAGTACGTAGGATTGTCCGATTCCAATAAGCAGTATTGGGGCAATCTGACGAAGCAAGTTTGCCACATTACGGGATGAGAAAAATATTGGGTTCATTATCCCAAAAATAACACTCAAAACAACAAGACCAGCGGTTACGGTCAGTACTTGTCCTATTCCCCGTATTCCCATCAACCGTTTGAACGGTTTTTCAATATACGTTACCATATCGTTTCCCTCACCCTACCTGGTTCTCAAATTTATTTTCAAATTGTGTTGCAAGTGCAAGTATCTTTTCCTGTGTTGCATTCTCACGAGTTAATTCACCAGTTATCCTGCCATCACACATTACTAAAATTCTGTCACTAAAACCAAGGATTTCCGGCATCTCACTGGATATGAACATTACCGCAATACCTGACTCCTTTAACTGATTCATAAGCTGATAGATCTCAACTTTTGCAGCAACATCTATTCCACGTGTTGGCTCATCAAAGATAACTACTTTACTATTTCTGGCAAGCCACTTACCCACTACTACCTTTTGTTGGTTTCCTCCTGACAAGGAAGAAGCATCGACCTCTGCATTTGCAAGCTTGATCTTCAAGTCCTTAATAGCTTTGTTGACCATTTCGGCTTCTTTCTTGCGATTAACAACACCAGCCTTGGAGCAAAGCAAGTCAAGGTTAGGCAAGGCAATGTTTTCTCTCACTGAGAGCTTGACGCAGATTCCGTCTTTCTTTCTATCTTCAGGAGCAAGCACCAAACCATGTCGTATTGCATCCTCTGGACAATTGATAGTAACTTCCGTTCCGTTAACAGTTATAAGGCCTTGGTCTTTTGGATCTACACCAAAAATGGCTCTCGTCATCTCAGTACGTCCAGCTCCCATCAATCCAGCAAAACCGAGTATTTCACCCTCGTAAACATCAAAATTTATCTCCCGTACCAATGGACCGGCACACAGATTTTGTACGCTGAATAGTTTTTTCCCTTGATGAGCAGGGATTCTGGGGAATTTCTCCTTAATTTCCCTTCCTACCATATGTGCGATAATCTGGTTCATGGTAAGGTCAGGAAAGGGTTTTTCAAGAATGAATCTTCCATCCCGCATTATGGTTACTGTATCAATGATATGTTGCAACTCTTCCAGACGGTGACTGATATAAATGATTCCCACCCCCTTCTCTTTTAGGCCCTTGATTAGCCGAAAGAGTTGGTTAATCTCCACACTAGTCAATGCACTGGTGGGCTCATCCATAATTAGTACCTTTGCATTTGATTGCAGAGCCTTTGCAATCTCCACCATCTGTTGTTTCGATACTGCCAAGTCACCAACAAGCATGTCAGGATCAAGGTCAATATCAAGAGATTGCAATACTTCCTTCGCCCGGCTACGCATACTTTTGTTGTCTAGCAATCTCCCTGTTGTCTGTTCATGTCCAAGGAAAATATTCTGACAGACAGTGAGATGGGAACACATATTCAATTCTTGATGTATGATCGATATTCCTAGTTCTTGAGCTTGTTTGGGAGTAAGATCGCCTTCAATCGTATTTCCAAACAACCTCATTGTTCCGCTGTTCCTGGTGTATACTCCGCTGAGGATTTTCACTAATGTGGACTTCCCAGCCCCATTCTCCCCAAGTAATGCCATAACCTGGCCAGCCTTTAAGCGGAACTGGACATCATCCAGTGCTTTTACACCTGGAAAGGTTTTGGTAATATGTTCCATTTCTACGATGTATGGTTGATCATTCATGTATGTAAGTGTTGCATGGGAATAGCTAGCTAGATAGGTGCGCTTTCTTTGGAAAGAGGTGGAATTTTTTTGGATTATTGAGGAATTGATCCCGCAAAACCTCGATATTGGGAAAATTCATGACGCAGTAGTTGTCGTTCAATCTTTCCGTTCTTACACAGCAACAGACGGTCTGCAATCTGCAGTGTATCAGATAGTGAGACTGCGAGGATAAGGATGGTAGTTCCTCGTTGTTTCAATAGGTCATAGGTGGAAATCAACTCGATTCGTTGATACATGTCTATTGAAGCGAATGGTTGTACAGCACAAAGAAAGGTAGGTTTTTGGAGTAGCAATCGTTGATACACTAACCGTAGTTTATAAGACTGGGAGTACTCTTCTGCTGAGGTCTCAGTTATTGATTCTCCAAAGGGCTCTTCCAAATCGTGGCCAAGTGCAACTCTACGTTTCCGCGTCAACCAAAGATACGGCACCTTATGGTCACTGGTGAATAACAGATTGTCCAATACCGTGAGTTGTGGAAAAATGAGACTTTGTTCAGGTTTTGCTGGAACCAGTGCGATGGAGCGATCGGAGATTGTAGGTCTTTTCCCTTCCAACAAAATGCTTCCTGATTCAGGTTCTGTCTCACCCTTCAACAATGAAAATAGTTGTTCCAAAATAAGATTTTCACTATCCATGAGCACTACTGTTTCGCCTTTTTCGATTTGAAGATGTATATCTTTTATGTTACGATAGGAGAGGTGGTTGATTTTAAAATAGCCTTCTGAGATAGGTCTCTGGATATATTGTTCCTGTCGCTTCCCTTCTTCGATGGATTCCTTGAATTCATAGGCGTATTGGTTGATCACCCTGTCATTCATCTGATCAGGATATAGGTGTTTGATAATTTTACCTTCTCGCATAAGATAACATCGGTGTGAGAAACGAAAAGCTTCTTGGTGGTGATTACATACATAGAGGAATGTCATTCCTTCATGTATGAAATAGGTAAGAATCGGTTGCAGCTTTGCCAAATCCATCTCACTGACGAAGGTAGAAATATCCTTGAGAATGACTAAGCTACTTCTGGATAGTTTGGCCTTAACAAATTGTATCACCAGTTTCTCAAAAGAAGAAAGGTCACTCACTAGAGTTCTGTTACTGATTTCAAGGTGGAATGGTGCCAGCAGTTGCTGCATCTGTGAAGAAAGTAGTTTATATTTGATAAGATGTTGCTTACTTCCTTTTCTGAGGATAAAGAGATTTTCCTCAACACTCAGATTATCGATAAGCATACTCTTACGATCAATCACCGCTACATTATTCTCTTTACGATTGCTGGAGAGGTAATCATTGACCAATTGCTCTTGGCAGTAAACATGTCCGTAATGGAGTGGGATGTTCTTCTGGAAAATGGTGAGCAGTTCCTCGATACCAAGTGCATTCACCCCTATTAGGCCAACTACCTCTCCTTTAAAAAGTTGAATGTTTATATCGTGTAAAAACGGAGGAAGCGATACCTGTTCAAGACGAAATACTTCCTCTTTCATGATTCAGCTTTCTCCTGCTTGCTTGCTGGCAATGAGATGATTACATCTGTCCCCACTTGTTTCTGGCTGGTTACAGTGAGACCATACTGCTCCCCGAACAATAATTTGATTCTATTGTTGACATTCACCAATGCGATTCCGCTTTCTTTCTCCTCTCGCTTCACATAATCAAAACTGCGTATATTCAACCCTCTCTGGATTTTCTCCAACATATCAGGATCCATTCCTACCCCATCATCACTTACGGTAACGATGAGTCTGGATTGGGTCCGTTCCAACCGAATTAAAAGATGGCCTTCCCCTACCTTGCATTCAAGACCATGGATGATGCAGTTCTCGACAATAGGCTGAAGAGTGAGTTTTGGGATACGGTACAGGAGGAGGTCTTTCGTATCTTCCTCATCAAATACTATACTCAGCTTGATTCTGGTGCCAAAACGAAATTGTTGGATAAAGAAGTAATTCTTGGTATTTTCAAGCTCTTGGCCAAGAGTAACCAAGTTCTCTACATTGCTAATGGTATAGCGAAAAAATGTGGAGAGTGCTTCGGTCATGGTAGCAACTGAATCTAGCCCAGCAAGCAGTGCTTCACTGCGAATCCCTTCCAAGGTGTTATAAAGGAAATGAGGATTAATCTGATTCTGAAGCGCCAAGAATTGAGCTTGACGCTTGCTCGCATTCATTAAGTGATCGTTATTGAGCACCGTCTGCAAGGTTCTATTGACCGAAACTAATTCCTTCGCTAACGGGGTTTGTTCGTCTATTATTGATCGAAAGGTGTATCCAGTAGCAAACAACTGCCAGATATGTTTTGTTCTTCTATATGGCAGCACTATCCACCAATAACTAAAAGCCAGCAGAATGAAAAAGCTTACAAGTGAGAAAAGAAGAACCAGTGGTGTCTGGATACGTTCCTCTAGATAGAGAAACATACCAGCAAGCACAAGGAGGACGTGCAATACAAAGAGAGAGGCAATAAGGATTATACGTGATTCTAGATATCGATAAGTATCAGCCATAGAGCTTCCTGTATTCATTAGGCTTAATCTGACAACTCTTTTTGAACAACTTCGTAAAGTGCTTCGGATCATGATAACCTATTTCAAATGCTATCTCAGCTATCCCTTTATTTGTATCCACCAGTAAACGTTTTGCCTCCTGGATTCTGAGGGCAAGTACATAGTCACTAAAACCGACACCCATGCTCTTTTTAAAGAGTGCACTGAAATAGGAACTGTTGAGATGTACCTGTTCACTTACAAGATCCAGACTGAGCATCTCATCCTTATAATGTTTTTGGAGATAGTTTATAGAAATTCTTATGGGTTTACTAACCAGTACTTCCCGTGCCTCGCGATACTGAACTAGGAGTGTATGCATTGCCTTACAGTAGGCTAGTTTTACCGCTTCCAGAGATTCTGCTTCAAGCATTGCCTGTTCATGGTTCTCTACTGTATCCTCCTGTGCACACTGTTCTTTGGCAAACTGTAGGGCTTGTCGGTAGGACTGGAGAAGCACTTCCACTGTGGTATAGAGGGAAACCTGTTGTTTCTCCAAGGTACGAAATATATCTGAAGTGAGATAATCAGTATTCAGATTGTCTTGAGCACAACATTTCTCGAACGAAACTGCTACACTTTGAAGGAAAGGATCAATGGTACATTTTTCCAAGTCTTCGGCTTCAAACAAATGATGATGTCCTTCTACCAATCTTCTTGTTAGAGCTTGTTTTGCTGATAACAACGATAGAGGTAGATCATCAAGAGATGTTACCTCCAATCCCATAGCTATCGAACATCTTAAATCTTGAAATATCTGAGCCTGAACCTTGAGCATTTCAACCAAATTCTCAGCCCCCAAAATTACCTGAGAACGTTGTTCACTCTGATAGGTATAAAATAGGTATAGATCTCCTTGATATGCTTGAAGACAGACATTGAAGGAGTCTCTTTCCAAAGCAGTTCTCACTTTTTCTTGAAGCAGTTGAACCACTGGATCCTTTGATGGACTCTGTATACCAATTATCCCGATACGAAGCACTGTGTTGTCGGTAATCCAGGGAGAGAGAATCTGCGGATCATTACTCTTCAAGAATGATAAAAAACTAGTACTCTTCAAATACTCTCTGTCTTCCTTTACTTGTTTCTGCAAGGCCTTCGAAGATGATTGTTCACTATATCGCTTCTTCATCCTTTGCAGTGTTTGGTTCAACTCCTGCTTCTTGATCGGTTTCAGCAGGTATTCGCCTACACCATATTTGATGGCGCTCTGTGCATAGTCAAACTGTTTATGGCCACTGATAATAATGAATTGCAAATCTGGATATAGTGCTTTTGCCTTGCTGATCAATTCCAAGCCATCGAGACCTGGCATACGTATATCAGTGATAACCAGATCAGGCTTCTCTCGCTTGATTACATCAAAAGCTTCCAATCCATCATAGGCAGTCCCAACGTTCTGTAGATCTAGTCCATCCCAGTCAATCAATGCAACTATAAGGGCACGTACTCTTCTCTCATCATCCGCGACAACAACTTTCATATTCGTTATTGTACGGGGAAAACTGTAAGAGCGAAAGTTAAACCTGTGATTTTCTTTCCTCAAGTGTTTCTGCAAACGCCTCAAGTGCTTCACCAAATTGTTGTAGGTCAGTGAACTGTAACGTAGCTGAACGATCGTATCCAGTTTTTTGCTTGTTTACGATTACCAGTGAGGCGCTGTTTTGCAATGAATGATACGGTAGGTTTGCTGCAGGTTGTACCAACAGAGAGGAGCCCAGGACAAGTGTAAGGTCACTATGGCTGAACATCTCATATGCCTTGGCTAGTACCAAGGCATCAAGGTTCTCTCCATAGAAGGTTATATCCGGTTTTATCACAGACCCACACTGAGTACACCGTGGTACTTCCCCGTTCAATACGATAGGGGCAATGGATGCATAGGAGTAGTAGCTGTTGCAATTTGTGCAATGGTGGTGTTCGGCACTCCCGTGCAATTCATAACATTTTCGGCTTCCTGCCTTTTTATGCAACATATCAATGTTTTGTGTGAAAACACCTCGTACGTAGCCTTTTCTCTCCAAGGTAGCTAGACTGGTATGTACTACATTCGGTTGGTAGGAATCCAATTTGTACCAGAACTCTCTGGCCCATTCGTAGAAGAGCTCTGGATGAGCATGGAAAAATCCTATACTCAAGATCTCTTCAACTCGATACTCATTCCAACGTTTTGCATATACTCCACTGCTGCTTCGAAAGTCAGGTATTCCGGAGAGCGTTGAGATGCCTGCACCAGTAAGCACGACCAGGGAACGGCTTCCCCTGATCATTGCTCTCAGTGTGTTGAATTTTTTCTCAAAAGCTAGTTGTTTTTCCATTACACTCCAGATTATACCAGAATTCCGCTATACGTGTTTCCTTTCAATTCATTCAGGCGAACTTTAACAATGCTTCCTTTTTCAGGAGAACCAGAGAAAACCACCATTTCATTGTGCTCTGTTTTTCCGAGCATCTGGGAAGCATCATGCTTGGAAACCTGGGTTACCAATACCTCAACTTCCTCATGACTGCGTTTTGTCTTTTCTTCCGCAAAAATGGCATGTTGGAAAGTGATGAGTTCACTCAACCGTCTCTTCCTTACCTCCTCATCCACTTGCCCTTCCATGTCTACTGCCTTGGTGCCCTCTCTGGGATTAAAATAGTACATGAATGCTTCAAGACACCTCATATGAGAGAGAACACGCAGTGTTTCCTGATACTCCTCCTCTGTTTCGGAGGGGAAGCCCACCATAACATCAGTGGAGAAGGTGATCTCGGGAACTGCTTCCCTGATTTCATCAATCAGTGAAAGAAATTGTTCTTGAGAGTATTTACGGTTCATGAGGGAGAGGATTCTCGTTGATCCACTCTGCAATGGGATATGCAGGTGACGGGCTATTACTTTCTCTTCCTTGATCACCTGTACCAGTTCGCTGGTAAAATCCTTGGGGTGAGGGCTTTCAAAACGTATCCACTTGACCGAGTGCTTCTGGCCAGCCAGGATTTTCAGCAGCTTGGGGAAGTTGATAACCTTCCCATCCTGCTCAAAGTGATAACTGTTTACGTTCTGCCCAAGCAGGGTTACTTCTTTCACTCCCTTGGAGTCAAGGAATGCAAATTCCTTGATGATATCATCAACCGGACGGGAGACTTCTCTTCCTCGTACATAGGGAACAATGCAGTAGGCACAAAAATTGTTACAGCCGTTCATGATGGGAATAAAGGAGCTGAACTCACCTTCCTGATAGTAAGATGCTCCAAAGGTATAGGACTGGGAGTGCTCGTCCATTTTCCCATCCTTGCTGGTGAGGATATTGACGATACGTTGTTTGTCGTTTGTTCCGATTACATAATCTACCTGTGGTGCCTCATCCTTCAGGTCTTCCTGGAGGCGTTCAGCCATGCAGCCAGTCACAATCAAGGTAAAAGGTCGCTCTTTCTTGATCCGACCGAAGAAACCAAGTCTTCCCCAGATACGATTATCAGCACTTTTTCGTACAGTACATGTATTCAAAATAGCGCAATCTGCTTGTTCAGCACTTGCTGCGGGAACCAATCCGGCTCCTTTGAGTTGTAGTTCCAGTGCATTGCTCTCGGCAATGTTCATCTGGCAACCATAGGTCTCAAGCCAATATGTGTGAATCATTTCACTTCCTTGCTTGCAAACTGCTTGGCAGCTTGCATGGTATTTTTCATGAGCATGGCAATGGTCATTACCCCGACCCCACCGGGAACCGGAGTAATGGCGTTGCAGCGTGGTGAGACGTTTTCATAGTCGACATCACCTACCAGTCGGTAGCCACGTTTACGACTGGCGTCTTCAATTCTGTTAATTCCTACATCAATGACCACTACCCCATCTTTTACCATATCGGAAGTAATAAAGTGGGGCCTCCCGATTGCAGCAATGAGAATATCTGCCTGGCGTGTGATAGATGGGAGATCTTTCGTTCTAGAATGACAGATGGTCACCGTTGCATCTCTTCCCTTCTGTATCAGGAGGCTTGCCATGGGCTTCCCTACAATATTACTTCTCCCCACGATCACAACATGCTTGCCAGCGGTTGCTATATGGTAATAGTCAAGTATTTCCATAACTCCCTTCGGTGTGCAGCTTACAAAGCCAGGGTTGCCTATCAGGAGGTTCCCTACACTCTTAGGATGGAAGCCATCTACGTCTTTTTCAACAGCAATGGCTTGGATCACCTCCTCAGGGTCGAGTCCATCAGGAAGTGGCATCTGTACCAAGATACCATGTACAGAAGAATCTGCATTCAATTGATGAATTAGTGCAAGGAGCTGCTCCTGCGAAGTATCAGAGGGAAGATGATAGTCCTTATGGCCAAAACCGAGTGAGAGGCATGCTTTCTTCTTCCCGGCCACATAGCTTTGACTCGCTGGGTCCTCGCCTACCAGAACAACTGCAAGAGTTGGTGCATACCCATAATTCTCCAAGAAATGTTTTGCTTCCTCGGTGAGTGTATCATATACGTTTTGCGCTACTTCTTTTCCTGATAGTATCTGCATGTCTTGCTCCTCAATATCCCCTACAGTACCGTAAAATACCAACGAATGGCAACAAAGGTAAACCGTCTGTTTGCTTTTCCATTCTTCTGTTACTATACTTTTCAGTGGGTATGAAGCTATGCTATTGTAACTGACAGGAAACCACCTTGTTTCTTGTACATATACTGAGGTACCGAATGAAAAAATTACTACTGTTACCACTATTCCTTGTCTTGCTCTCAGCTTCTCTCTTTGCAGCTGACACCTATGATAAAGGAAATCAAATCTTCTCGTTCAAGATAGGAACCACTATTCCTGCATTTACTCACTTTTTTGCGGATGATACAAATGCCACTCTTGTTGGGCTTGGAGAAGATAATACGGGTATGAAGGTTGGCGGATATGGTGCCATTAGTTATCAGGTTTTCAATACCCCAAAGACAGCAATTGGTGGTGAGATCGGGTATAACTTCAATTTTTCTGCAGCCAAGATGTTGTTTACTGCAGTTCCTTTTTATGCAAAGTATTCATATGTCCCTGTCCAGGGTGAGTGGGACCTTCCCATTTCCTTTGGTCTTGGTGGAGCGTACATCAAGTACAATGACGCTTCCATGATGACCATGTACGCAAACATGGAAGTTGGCGTCACTTGGTTTCCTGGAGAGAACTGGGGGTTTGGTATCAATACCGGACTTTGGTTGATTCCAGAATTCAACTACTATGAAGAGTTACAGCAAGACAATGCGCTTGTTGGTTTTGTGCCCATCACCCTCTCTATCAGTTACAGACAATAGGAGTCCTTCCCATGAAGAAAAAACATATATTGACATCGATTGCACTTACACTTCTCCTCTCTTTCATGCTGCTCAGCTGTAATGCTGATGCAACTGCAGGTCTGTTTAGGCAGATCAGTGAGTCAAAGGCACCTGTTGGTATAGTCTACAAGCAGATTGTGGGACAGTATGATGACGATGATCCCTTGACAACTAATCCGTTATACTTCTTAACGGATGAAGGTCTCTTCTCAACCAATGGTATGAGTTCTACAAAGCTGGTAGCTAATGAAGAAGGGAATATTATCCAGACAGCATATGTCGATAGTACCGAAGCAAAGGTTGTGTTCCAGACAAATGACGGTACCAAGAAACTGTATAGTTATGACATTGATTCAGAAACTGTAGATAGTGCTGCAATCGCCGATTTTTCAACATATGATACCGTGAAGCTATTACCCAATGGACTGGTGCTCACCAAAGATGGCTCTGATGCATTTGCACTGTACAAGTATACTGATGTTTATGCTGCAGTTGTTTCTATTGGTACCTTGCCTGGATTTGGTGTAGAAGCAGTATTGCAGCCAAGTGGTACAAAACATCAGGACCTATCGACCACCCCACTGCTTGTGTCCCTGACAGATGGAAGTGATTACAAGCATTACTATGTCTCTGGTTCTGGTTCTAGTTCTACTGCAACAGCGCTCCCTGCAGCAACCGAGGATATCCGGTATGCTTCCATGACTGTGATCAACAACAGTGGTGCTATTGGTGCTATCTATATGCTCACCTATGAAGGTGCATTGTATGGGGCTTCATCGGTTACTGGTCCCTTTACCCTGATGCACACAGCATCCACTAAAAGCTATGAAAAGCACGCATTCATGTATGCCTATAGTGATGGTGCAACCACTGACCTGATCACAAAACCAAAGGGAATCAATGAGCCACTGTATGTAATCAGCTTCAATGACAACACTGTTGATACTACTGGGGTTTCCGCTGAACCTATCCGTGATGGATATGGAGTCTATCTTGATGCTGTTGAGATTGTGGACAGCTATGAGAAGAGTGATGGTACCTTGTTGATAGCCACACTGAACAACGGTATGTACGGAATAGATATTGGTGGGAATACCTCTACAAACACAGAAAACTATTCTCTATAGTCTTCAAATGATTACCAGGGAATGTACGGTTATAGAGAGCGGGATGGCATATGCCATCCCGTTCTTGCTTAATTCATGGAAAATCATTCTATTAAAAACAGCTGGTGAACCTAGTCTCCCCTCACCTCATGGAGGATATTTCTGACCTCTTCATCCTGGAACTGCTCATCAATCTCCTGACTGCTGAGGCCTAGGAACTCATGACAATTGTAGTGTATCCAACGCTCATCATCAGGACTGTTTAGGACATGTTTACGACAGTAATAATCTGGTTGGACTGGAAGGGGTTCTTCCTTCTTGTAGAGTGGAACCTTGTAATCGAAGACCGCAATTTTCAAATCTTCTCTGGGAATGCCCTTATGCATGATGATTTCAGCAAGTGCATTGACTGTCTTTCCAGTATCGAAAATATCATCGACAAGAAGGATCCTGTCCCCTGTTCTCAGGTGCTCAGGGCTGTATGTCCATCCATCAACCATGACATTTGTCTGGGTACGTAGATACCCATAGGAACGGGCAACAACAGCAGCATAGAAAACAGGTCTCCCCTGTTCCCTGATACGTACCATCTTGTAATATTCACTGAAGACGTTTGCCATATAGGCACCACCCCTGAGTGAAGCATAAATGATATCCGGAACGAAATGATCTTCCTTGTACATCTGATGCGCAAGCTTCAATGCACTGTCACGAATATCATCGCATGTAATGAACTCTTTAATTACCATAGAAAAGACCCCCAGGGACTAGAAAACCGTCAGAACTTCCAAGCCATGTTTTGTAATAGCAACAGTATCCTCAAAATGTGCAGATGGCAACCCGTCTGCTGTAACGACTGTCCAATCATTTGAAAGAAGTCTTACTTTATGGGTTCCCAAGTTGATCATCGGCTCAATAGCCAATACCATGCCCTCCCGAATGCGGGGATTTGGTAAATAGGAGCTGGTGTAGTTTGGAATCTCAGGCTCCTCATGTACATCAAGACCTACACCATGGCCACAGTAGTCTCTCACAACTCCATACCCATGCTTTCTGGCATGCTTGTAGACTGCAGAGCCAATATCCTGGATTCGAGCACCTTTCTGCGAAGCGGCCTCAATACCGAGACGCAGACTCTCTTCTGTAACATCACAGAGCTGCTGGTACTCATCCTTGGTCTTTCCAACGATGAAAGTCCTGGCCATGTCAGAGAAGTGCCCATTCATGTTGATACCAAGATCAACATCAACCAGGTCACCTTCCTGGATAATTCGTTTTTTTGAAGGAATCCCGTGGATTACCTCCTCATTGACTGAAATACAGGCAGTCGCAGGAAACCCCTCATAATGAAGGAATGCAGGGACCCCTTTATGGTTCACAATAAACTGGTAACAGTACTGGTCAATATCAAAAGTGGACATCCCTTCCTGTATATAAGAGGAGAGATTATGCATAAGCTCAGCTGTGAGATGACAAGCCTCTCTTATACCAGCTATCTGTGCTTCAGTCTTTAAACGAATCATCGGTATGTTGCTCCTGAATAGGGAAAAGCTGTTTCTGCATTGCATCCAGAATCCCATTGATGAACTTATAGTTTACTTCAGTGGAGAAATCCTGACTCAGCTTTACCGCTTCGTCAATGATGATATGAGGATGAATATCCCCAAACATTAGGCAGTAAACACTCATCCTGAGAATATTTCTGTCTACAATATCAATTCGTTCGAGAGGACGATTGAGTGAAAACTTACTGATCGACTCATCAATCTTCTCAAGAT
>NZ_JAEKNT010000267.1 GCF_016406725.1 Sphaerochaeta sp. S2
GACCAGTGCGGTTTCAGATAGGCAATCTGGAAAATCGTGAAATGGAAATCGTTCAATCCTTGGCAAAATGGAAGCGAATGGCTCTTGCTGATCTTGGCTTCAAACATGGCACCGGCTTGTATACCGATATGAATGCCATTAGGCCAGACGATGACCTGGATGCAATACACTCCATTTACGTTGATCAGTGGGACTGGGAACTGGTCATGGGGAAACATGAACGTTCACTTGACTATCTCAAGCGTGTAGTGAGGAAGATATACTCATCGATGAAACGTACTGAGTTCCTGGTAAGCGAAATGTTTCCTGGATGTAAAGCGACGCTTCCTGAACATATTACCTTTATCCACAGTGAGGATGCACAGAGAGAGTACCCACAGTTGAGTCCAGTACAAAGAGAAAAAGCGCTAGCAGAGAAGTATGGAGCCATCTTCCTTATTGGGATCGGCAGCCCCCTTGCTGATGGTATCAGCCAAGGCGGGAGAGCCCCTGATTATGACGATTGGTCTACCAAGACCGACGATGAGCACACCGGCTTGAATGGGGACATCATTGTCTGGGATACCGTCCGTGGGGATTCCCTGGAGCTCTCCTCAATGGGTATCAGGGTGGATGAAGAGACCTTGCTTCGACAGTTGAAGATCAGGAATGCCGAGGACCGTGCCTCATTGTACTGGCATACACGTTTGCTTGGTGGAGAGTTGCCGCAGACCATCGGTGGTGGTATCGGACAGAGCCGTCTGTGCATGTTCCTCCTGAAAAAAGCACACATTGGAGAGGTCCAGGCCTCTGTGTGGCCTGAAGAAGTTCTCAAAGAAGCCGATTCGATGCACGTGTTTCTTATGTAGGAGTATTGCATGAAGTTAATCAGTTGGAACGTCAACGGGCTTAGAGCAATTCAGAAAAAGGGATTTGAGGAGTATGTATCATCTTGTGATGCAGATATTTTTTGCTTGCAGGAGACAAAGCTGCAGGAAGACCAAATCTCCCTGAGTCTTCCTGATTATCACTTGTACTGGAGCTTTGCTGAGAAGAAGGGCTACAGTGGCACTGCTCTTTTCAGTAAAACAGAGCCAATTGATGTTTCAACTGGAATTGGTCACCCCTTGGATAATGAAGGGAGGACTGTTACCGCCGAATTCGAAGACTTCTATGTAGTAAGTTGTTATACACCCAACAGCCAAAGCGAATTGGCAAGGCTCGATGTTAGAATGGATTGGGATGAAGCATTCAGGGCATATGTATCTTCCCTGAAAGATATGAAGGGTGTCATTGTATGTGGTGACCTGAATGTGGCCCATAATCCAATCGATCTGAAGAATCCGAAGTCTAATGAACGGAATGCTGGGTATACCATTGAAGAACGACAGCAATTTACCAAGCTCCTGGAAGCTGGATTCATCGATACATTCCGCCTCCTCTATCCTGAGAAAACCGATACCTACTCGTGGTGGTCGTATCGGTTCCGTGCAAGGGAGAAGAATGCAGGGTGGCGTATCGACTACTGGCTTGTCAGTGAGGACCTCAAGGACCGTGTGGAGGACAGTTCAATCGATACCGAGGTCATGGGCAGTGACCATGCCCCGGTAATCTTGAACCTGCAGGACTAGAAGAACAATTACAGCAAGTACTGAGGAATCTCTCCTCGGCTCTCGAACACTTTTCGTTGTTGGGTGCCGAGGACTTTTTTACACATCCTGATTGCTTTTGGTGTGATTTCAACCAGTTCATCATCCTTGATAAATTGGATGGCCTGTTCCAGGCTTGGCTTGCTTACCGGAGTCAGGATAACCGCATCATCCTTACCGGCTGCCCTATGGTTGGTTAGTTTCTTCGTCCTGGTTGGGTTGAGCAGCAAGTCACCTTCCCTGTTCCTCTCACCAACTACCTGCCCTTCATAGACAGGATCACCCGGCTCGATAAACCATCTACCACGATCTTCCAACTGGAACAGTGCATAGGGTACTGCGTTACCGCTTCGGTCGCTGATCAAGCTTCCGCTATAACGGTCAGGAAAATCCCCTTTGTAGGGCTCATAGCCCTTCATGTAACTGTTCATTATCCCGTTGCCACGGGTATCGGTGAGAAACTCATCATGGTACCCTATCAGGCCACGGGAGGGGATCTCAAACTGCATTTTCACTCGAGCATTCTCACTGTAGGTAATATCCCGCAAATGGGCTTTTCTCTTTGCAAGCTTTTCCATGACCGTCCCACTATGTTCCTCGGGACAATCTATATAGAGAAACTCAACTGGTTCAGTCTTTCTACCCTGTTCATCGGTCTTGAATATGGTCCTTGGTCTGCCTACGCACATCTCAAACCCTTCTCGACGCATTTGCTCAGCGATGATGGCCATCTGGAATTCGCCTCTTCCTTTTACCGTAAAGGTATCGTCGGCATTCCTCTCAATCTTGATGGAGACATTACGTAGCGCTTCCTTCTGCAAGCGTTCCCAGATCTTTGCCGAGGTTACCTGATTGCCTTCCCGTCCAGCCAATGGGCTGATATTCTTGGCAAAAAGCATGGAAACAGTCGGTTCATCGATATGGATACGCTCCAGCGCCTTGGGATTTTCACTGGTACAGATTGTGTCCCCGATATGAACATCTTCCACACCGCTGAGCACAATGATATCACCACTGAATACCTTGGGTACTTCACTGAACGTCGGGCCACTATAGGTCTGCAGCTTCGATACTCTCAGTGGCTTGATAACACCACCCTCTTTCAGACACACAAGGTTGTCGTTGGTGGTTGCAATTCCATTCACGACCTTGCCGATAACGAGGCGTCCGAGGTAATCATTGTAGGAG
>NZ_JAEKNT010000268.1 GCF_016406725.1 Sphaerochaeta sp. S2
CACTAGAACTTCATCTGAATCAGCAACATCTATTTCACCAAATACATGAGGATGCCTTCTAATCATTTTTTGATGAACACCCGTAATTACATCCAATATATCAAAATATCCATTTTCAGAGGCAATTTTAGCGTGTAGTACTACTTGTAATAGTAAATCTCCTAACTCCTCTTCTAGACCCCAAAGATCATCATCATCGATTGTTTCGATTACTTCATAAGCTTCTTCAATTAAATAGCGTCTTAGGCTTTCATGTGTTTGTTCTCTATCCCATGGACAACCATCTTCACTTCTAAGAACCTTAATCACTTTGGCTAAATCATGCATAAAAAATTTTGTACGATCTTCTTTATGAACCGCTGGAATATATACACTGGTCAAATGATCTAGACAGTCTACTCTATCCAACTCATACAATGGGACATACTCAATTACTTCTTCCCCTTCAATACCAGCACCTCTGACAACGATAATCTCTTGATCATCTTCATAATAGTTCATCAGCTGAAGCTTAACTTCTGATGCAATGCCTTGATCATACACTTGAATGATCAGCGCATCCGATGAAACATCTGGCACCATATCTTTAATTGTCAACGCATCGATAACCTTTAGTCCATAAACAGGATCTAGTCTTAAGGTCGTCACAATGGCGTCGATAAAACTGGCGCCATGTATAATGGTCAAATTCTCATCCTCAACCATGTCCAGGAGTCTTTCGACCGTGCTTTCTGCAACAAAGGGATTACCCGGTACTGCATAAATGACATCCTCTGTCTGAAGCATTTCATATACTTCATCTGCAATACTCTGATAGACATCCTCAAATTTATCATGCTGCTCATAGTGAGGATCAAAATAAGAGAAATCCCCACCTTGTTCAACTAAATAGCTTATAACAGGATGTTTTTCTGTTCTTATAAATACTTTTTTTCCACTTGTTAGTACCTCTAATGCTTCCAGTGTTAAAAACGACTTTGAGCCTGGTCCTAAACCGATAATCGTAAGATTGTTCATATTATCTTCCTAACTTTTTTGCTAGTTTTTTTAATTTACTACCACCTGGTAGCATATCATATTCATGGTCATGTAATGTTTTTGTAGCCAGTATCATACCACCATAAATGATCACAGCAATAA
>NZ_JAEKNT010000269.1 GCF_016406725.1 Sphaerochaeta sp. S2
AACCAATAATGAATGAATATGTCACAGTAGCAACTACTCCCGGTAGCGCAAGAGGGAACATTATCTTCCAGACTGCCCTCAACTTGCTACAACCATCCATCATTGCAGCTTCTTCAAGTTCTTTTGGCAACACGTTGAAATAGCTTCTCATCATCCAAATAGAATAAGGAAGAGAAAAAGTACAATAGACCAGGATCAAAGAAAGAAGACTATTGTAAAGTCCTAGTTTAATGACAAGCATCAACATAGGGGTAGTCAGTATCATCTGAGGAAACATATAGACATACAGAATTCCTTGAGCGATAGAATTCCTATGCTTGTATTTAAATCGTGCCAAGCTATATCCAGCAAGTGTTGCGATGGCAATACTTATTGCTGATGAGCTAAGTACAACGATTATGCTGTTCCAGAGATAATTCTTAAATTTTAGTTGCGATGCATATTCAGTTCCATTCCAAATATTCACGTATGAAGAGAAATCTAGCTCAGTAATTCCAAGACTCACCTCTCTCGTCATCATCTTATCAACAGAAGTCAATGAACTTTTAATCATCCAATAGATTGGAAAATCAATTATCACAATGATTAAGATCAATGCAGCAAAAAATAAAATCCTTTTACCTTTTGCTTGTATTTTATGCTTATTTAGATTCACTGTAGTGAGTCCTCCCTCTGCATTTTGGTATGGATGAATAAGAAGATTGCCAAGAAGAATAAAATGGTAACAGACATGGCAGCCCCCTTATCGTATCGCATATTGATGAAGGAGAATTCATAAGCAAGTGTGTTCATGATGTGTGTCGAACTTCCTCCGCGTGTCAGCAACCAAATAACATTGAAAGCATTAAACGTCCAAATAATGCTGAGAATAATGGATGTTTTCAGTACACCAGACAATGAAGGGATTGTGATATAGAAGAATGAGCGAATTTTCCCTGCACCCTCTACTTCGGCTGCTTCATACAACTCTCCAGGAATCGACTGAAGCCCTGCTAAGATCATCATCATCATCTGTGGGTATCCCATCCAGATACCGACCATCAGGACACATGCTAGAGCAATACCCTTTTCTCCGAGAAAGTTTATATAGGTAGTAATCAAACCCATTCTCGACAGAATAATATTAATTACACCGTACATACCATCCAGCATCCAGTTCCAAGCTGTTAGGCTTGCAGTAACTGGAATAATCCAAGGCAACATCAATAATGTTCTTGCAATCGCTCTTCCTGGGAATTTTTTATTCAATAACAAAGCCAAACCCATTCCAAGAATTATTTTTCCAAATGCACCAATAAAGGCATAGATGAATGTATTGAAAATGGATATCAAGAAACGCTCATCACGATATACATCATAATAATTCTTCATAGCAACAAAACGATGGCCAGGCTCAGTAGGCCTCCATCTGAAAAAACTCAAGATGAATGAGTAAAGTACAGGAAAAGCAATAATACAGAGCAAGACAATGATTGCAGGGTATAAAAACCGCCGCCCTATCCTATTGTCTTTCTCTTCAAGTGATAATTTTTTTCTTAGAATTGGCATTTTCATCTCACTATTAATTAAATACTTACATCGTATATTTTCACATACGATGTAAGCGTATACTCGAACCAATATTTAGTCGTTGATTACCTCAGTGACTTTCTTTGCCATTTCTGCTGCAACCCTTTCACTATTCCATCCGTCGACAGCAATCCTTGACAAGGCATCATCAAACAGGAAAGAACTATAC
>NZ_JAEKNT010000270.1 GCF_016406725.1 Sphaerochaeta sp. S2
CCTGGAACCTGCTCAGCGATATGCTTTCAGAGGAGGATCCATCTTGCTTTGATTTGCTTCTCCCCTCACAGCCGATCATTCGGCAGAGTTGTGGGTGTACCTATTCATTGGGAAGTGAACAACAGGCTCGTCGTGTGATCGGGAGCCAGGAACTTTTCAAGGCTTGGTTGATCCAGGTGTTTGATGCAAATGAGGAGGAGCAAGAGAGGATTGGCCTTCTGCTTAAGGAAGCCTCCTTGCAGCATGAGAAGGAAGTGCTCTCCTTGCTTGGCCATCTATCCTACCGTTTCCTTGACAGGGGAGGGGATCCCAGTCTTCTGAGTGAAGCCCTGCATTGGTACTGTACCTTTTTTGCAACCCTTTCCTTCAAGACTCTCTGTGCAGGTCCAATCAGGGACCTCTTTCTCCGTCAGCGGGATCTGGTTGCACATGAACATGCCTACCAACACGCTTTGCAGGCAAGCATCCTCAATATGCTCAAATGTGACCTCTTGGGGGTGAAAACTCTTTCAACCATCCCATCCCTCTTGGCAAAACACCTTGGATCCCTTGGTCTTGATGCGGGATATCTGGTTTTGTACGGTGATGAGACGACCAATACTTTTATCGGTGGGTATGCCGATTCCCTGGTCATGGAACGGAAACAAACGTTTCCCAAACACCTCTTACTGCCACAAGGACTCCTAGATCATCTTGGGCAGGGTGTACATGTGGTTGAGCCCTTGTTTATGGACAACCAGCCACTGGGGTATCTCATCCTGAGAACATCGTTGTTCAGCGGAAGTGTCATGGAAGAGCTACGAACCGCCTTGAGTTCAGCTATCAAGGGAGCATTCCTCCTCGATGCCGCTAACCGTGCAAGGGAAGATGCAGAGAGGGCACAGCGGTCGAGAAGTGAGTTCTTTGCCAATGTTGGTGAGGGCCTCAAGACTCCTCTTGAGACAATCCTCTCTATTGCAAAGCAGGTTGAAGGAGAGAGGGGGAAGCAGATTGAGGAACAGATTCGTTCTGCCACGCATCTTCTGGATCTTTCCCTCTCTCACTCAGGCAATCTTGAGTTGGAGAACAAGGTCTGCAATCCTATGACCCTCATAACACCATTGCTTACCTCCTTTCCTCTTGTGTATGAAGGACCAGAGGAGATGCCATCCCTCTGTGTCGATGCAAAGCGCTTGATCCAAAGTCTTACGATCATCTGTGAGTATATTGTAAGGGAAGGAGGGGAGATGAGGTTGCAATCCACTTTATCGAAGGATGGCCTCCGTTTCCGTTTTTCTTCCTCTTCAGTTTCCTGGAAGGCCTCAATGGGGAGTCAGGATCCAAGTCTCTCCTTGGCACAAAGAATTATCCTGATGAGCCATGGATCTTTTTCCCTGCATGATAATGCAGTAGTTGTGCAGCTACCCCTGCCAAGCTTGATGGGTGAGAGCAGCCCCCCTTCCCGTGATACCTTATTCTACATTGTTGCTGATGGTGATGAGCCGATCCCTGAGGTCCTGCGTTCTTCCTTTGCTTCCTGGGAAGTAATCCCTGTGGGCACCCTGCAGAAACACGAGCTCTCCAAGATTGCAGGAGGTGTTATTGGTTGGGATGCAGATAATCAAGGAAGGGAGTTCCGTCTCCTGCGTACAGCGATTGCAGGGCATAACACCCTCTCCCTAACTCCCATGATCTGTCTCCACGCCCCTGAAGGCCAGCAAAATCTCTATTCATCCTTGATGAGAACTTCCCATCATCTTTCTGATGGTGTTTTGGTCGCGATTAAGGGACTTCCTGAAGATTGTTGCAAGGCCCTTGCCTTGGATGAGGAGTTCATTGTTCACAGTGAACCAGATGAGGTTATGGATGTGGTAGCCAACCAGCCGGTAAAAATGATACTTGCCTCACTCTTTGATCCTGTTCTCTACCGGAATATTCGGAAATCCTCGGATGCTCCGATTGTGGTGATTCGTGAATATTGGGAGAAGGAGGAGGCAGAGCAGCTTTCCCTCGTTCCTCGTCTCCTTATCGCTCACCAGTGTGTACTTGAAAGCAGTGAGTTTGGGCAGCGGTTGCTTGAGCTGTTGGAAACCAATGAGATGCTTCCTCCTCTTACTGGTGCCTTGGTCAAGCGAGCTGTGGTCTATTTGGGTAGGCATGCTTCCCAGCAGATCTCACGTTGGCAACTTGCTGAATCGGTGAATGTCAGTGAAGACTACCTGACGAGAATTTTTCGCAAGGAGTTGGGTATCAGCCCATGGGATTACCTGAACCGGCAACGGGTATTCCTTGCCACCCAGTTGCTACGGGAGAGTTCTCTCTCGATAAACGAAGTGGCAAGCCAGAGTGGATTCCAGGACCAAGCGTATTTCTGCAGGGTGTTCAAGAAGATCAAGGGATGTGCTCCAGGAAAGATCCGTTCACAACATTGAGGTAGATTATTCTTGACAGAAGGGGAGTTGTTTCGCTATTATACATCGCAGTGCGATACATTGCACCACGATATAAGGAGCTTCACATGGATTCCCATATCAGAAAAGTCTATGTACCCATGACGGAGACTGGATTTTACATATTACTCTGCTTGCAGAAGCCCATGCACGGGTATGCAATAGTCCAGAAAGTCGATTCCTTGACCGACGGGGTGGTGAGAATCGGGGCAGGGACGCTCTATGGAAGTTTGTCGAAGATGGAGAAGGATGGGCTTATCCGATTTATGGATGAACAGGATAAACGAAAAATCTATCAGATCACCGAACTTGGATCAGATGTTCTTGCTTTGGAAAAAAAACGAATTGAACGGATGTGCCGGAACTTGGAGGAGGTGGGGCAATGAAAGATACGAAGGTTATGTTCAGATTCTATACGATCCCTGAATATGTGAAGGAGCAGAACTTCTTGTGTGACCAACATAAGAAGGGTTGGGCTTTTAGGCGGGTATATTTTCCAGGATTGTATGTATTCTCCAGATGTGAAGGGGAGGATGTGGTCTACCAATTGGATTACAATCAAGAGGGAAGGGCTGAGAAGCAGGCTTATCTACGTTTGTTTGAGGACTGTGGGTGGGAGTATATCCAGGATTTCTTCGGGTACAGCTATTTCAGAAAGCCTGCTGCACAGATGCAGGGAAAAGAGGAGATCTACTGTGATGATGGATCTCGCCTTGCCATGATAGAGCGCGTATTCAAGGGAAGGATGATCCCCTTGCTGGTTCTGTTTTTCTTGGTGATTATCCCCCAACTGGTACTGCATGGCAGTGGGATGAGAAGTGCAAATCAATTCTTTTTTGGGTTATTTAGCGGACTCTTCTTTGTATATATCGTGATTTTCATACAGTTTGGCCTGCAGTATTGGAATATGAGGAAACGGCTTCGATGACCGTGTTTTAATGCAGTACCCTACGTTCGGTTGAGCTAAGATCATAAAAACTTATATAAAAAGGTCGGTAAAGTACAAGAGGCGACCTGCATAATCTTGCCATCTTGCCCCTATGCTGAGAGTGTGAGGTTGCAAATGGCAGAAAGAACGGCAAAACAGCAGTTGCTACGTGATATCAAGCGGCATAAATCAGTCTATGCTTTGCTTGCAATACCTTTAATCTATTACATCATCTTTAAATATGTCCCGATATTCAACGGACAGATTGCTTTCAAGGATTATATGGCCTTGGACGGGGTGTTGGGTAGCCAGTGGATTGGATTTGAGCATTTCAGAACCTTCATCAACTCCTATTATTTTGTTGAGTTGCTCAGAAACACTTTGATGTACAGTTTTGGGAAGTTGGTGTTCAGTCTTCCCCTTGCAATCATTCTGGCAATTGCCATCTATGAGAGCAACCGCCCACTTCTTCGAAAAACAGTGCAAACACTTGCCTATCTCCCACACTTTCTCTCGTGGGTCATCATGTACGGTATCTTGCTTGCCCTATTGGCGCCGGGAGACGGAATTGTCAATGATACGATCAAGCTCTTTGGTGGCAAACCCATTGATTTCCTGACCAATACCGATGCCTTTCCCTGGATTGTCATTCTCAGTGATGCATGGAAGGAAATGGGCTGGAGCGCTATCATCTTCATCGCCGCCCTAATGGGTATCGACCCATCACTCTTTGAGGCAGCCTTGGTTGAGGGCGCAAACTCCTGGCAACGGGTACGATATATTACCCTCCCCTCAATTCGCCCGGTCATTGTTATCGTGGTCCTGCTTCGCTTGGGAACCATCCTTGATGCAGGTTTCAACCAAATATTCATGTTGTACTCAACACCGGTCTATTCGGTTGCCGATATCATCGATACCTGGGTCTATCGTCAAGGCTTGCTGGAGTTCCAGTTTGGTCTTGCCACCGCAGTCGGTCTTTTCAAGGGAGTCATTGGTATGTTCCTTATCCTTGGTTCCAACCGTCTGGTCAGACGCTTCGGCGGAAACTCATTGTACTAGGGGGTTGGGAATGAAGATAAAAGGAACCAGAAAAAAAGGACGATTCACCTCTGTAGCGATTAAACCCACTGCGGCAGATCACAGTTTCAATTTCTTGGTGGATTTCTTTTTAGCTTTGCTTTTACTGATTATTGCAATTCCACTTTGGAGCACTATTACTC
>NZ_JAEKNT010000271.1 GCF_016406725.1 Sphaerochaeta sp. S2
GGACTTGGTACATGAAGTTTCGGAATCATTTGACAGGATAATCCTGGATCTTTCTCCAGGCCTCGGTCGTTTGGAACGTGCAGCGCTTATCTCCAGTAATGAAGTCATTACACCTATGACACCTGAAGTATTTAGCCTTGATGGACTTGAAATATTCATTGATGAATTGGCGAAATTAAAGAAGAATCTACGATCTACGGTGAGCCATTCAAAAATCATCATAAATTCTTTTGACAACAGGATAAAACAACACAGGGACATTTATCATGCAGCATGTGAAGGCGTGTTCACTGTGTATAAAATTCCAGTCGATCCTCTTTTTAGGAAAGCTCAGGAAGCAGGCTATGCTCCTCAGTTATTCAAGTCAAGGGGACGAGGGTTAAAAGAGAGTACTGTAGGAGCAATCAAGACACTTAATAAAGATATTTGGAGATAAGGTATGGCACTGAAAAAAAACCCGGATGTGGAAAATGAATCGGTCCTGGATGAAAGCATCAGCGGACAGAAAGCAAAAGAGTTATTCTCGAATGAACCAAAGAAGCGAAAGAAAGAAAACAAGGTACTTACTACGTTTTCAATAGAACCATCTTTCAAGAGGGAATTGGAAGAACTATTCCAGAGCATGGGCTTGGGCTGGGCTGCTGGAATACGGTTTTCCCTTCGTGAATTCGCAAAAAAACATGCTGAGGATTGATCCTTCTTATACATAATCGCCATACCATATCCTTGCCTAACATACCTTGCATTTTACTGAAAATATTTTATAGATTCCATTATATAACAATTGAATCCTATATCAAAAAATTATTATTTAGATATAGGTATTATATTTTTGTGATCATAAAATATACAAAATAAGTATTGAATATATTAGATAGAATACTTTTATTTGATGGGTAAGATAGCAATATACACTATCATGAACTATACTAATATTAAAAATAATTAAAATGATATGAAAACAAACAAAAATACATTAAAAAAAATACAGAAAAGATAAGTAATAAAATGTATTTTGTATAGATACTATGAGTAGACTTAACCTTAGAACAATTACAAATCAGTAATGGCATATTGCTTTGTCCACTTTTTTATAATTCTCTTTTGAGCTCTCCCCCGTCATGCGGTATAATCTTTTGTGAGGTATGCGAGATGGCAACAGCATGGTGGGAAGAGTGTATCGTCTATCAAATCTATCCACGTAGTTTTCAGGATACAAATGGTGATGGAATTGGGGACATTCAAGGTATCATAAAGAGAATGGATTATCTGGTTTCACTAGGTATCGATGCGATATGGCTGAGTCCGATATATTGCTCACCAATGGCTGATTTTGGATATGATATTACTGACTACCAGAATGTTGATTCAGTATTTGGAACAATGGCCGATGCAGATCAATTAATACAAGAAGCGCATAAGAATAATATTAAAGTCATATTTGATATGGTGCTTAATCATACATCAATAGAACATCCATGGTTCCAGG
>NZ_JAEKNT010000272.1 GCF_016406725.1 Sphaerochaeta sp. S2
GTCTGGAATTGCCGGATACGGTGATCACCCAGGCAAAGGTGATGCTTTTACTGATAAACCAGAAAGAGGATGGGGGATACAGCCTAGATGCTTATATCACGATGGACACCCCCAAACTTGCCACTACACTGTCCCAGATGGTAAGAACTGGATACTTGGCTCGGCTGAAGAGGGAGAAGATTCCCTTCAAGATAGCCGACTTGATGAAGATGTTCCTGATTGAAGATGATCTAGTTACGATCAAACATATGGATTTGGGTGAAGAGCAGATGAACAATCTCAAGCAGAGCTTGAGTGGTCTGCTGTAAACCCATAAGAGGAGATACCACATTATGCCTTCGTATGAATATGAGTGCCAGCTTTGCAAGGCACGGGTTGAATTGGTCCAGTCCCTGGATAAGCATGAGCCTCCTGCTGTCTGCCCTTCTTGTAATATGGAACATACCATGAGGCGGGTGAACAAGCCCTCTTCATTCCATGGCGAACAAGATGGGCAACCTGCTGAAGTAGAGCAGGTAGATGAGAAGGAGTAGTCTTTTGGAAACGAAACAGAAACGAATTCTAACCGGTGACAGAACAACAGGTAAACTGCACCTCGGTCATTATGTAGGCTCTCTCAAGAGTCGGGTTGAGTTGCAGCATACCTATGAGACATTCATTCTCCTTGCTGATGTGCAGGCTCTTACCACCCATTTTGAAGATCCTGAGTTGATCAACAGCAGTATCTATGATGTGGCAATCGACAACCTCTCTGTTGGATTGGATCCTGGGAAAGCCACCTTGGTTCAACAGTCGCAGATCACTTCCATTGCTGAGCTGACGGTTTTCTATTCAATGATTGTAACGGTAAACCAACTCCGTCATAATCCCACGATTAAGACAGAGGCAAAGAACTATGGGTATGCTGACCTTACCTATGGTTTTCTAGGATATCCTGTCAGCCAAACTGCTGACATTACCTTCTGCAACGCAGATTTGGTACCGGTAGGGGAAGACCAGGTCCCGCATATCGAACTTGCCCGCAAGATTGTCAGGAAGTTCAACGATATGTATGGGACCAGTATTGTTGTACCCCAGGCAAAGCTCAGTACAGTTGGCAGACTCGCTGGACTGGACGGGAATGCAAAGATGGGCAAGAGTATGGGCAACGCAATCTACCTATCTGATACCCCGGAGGCAGTATGGGAGCGTGTACGCAATGCTGTTACCGATCCTGCGCGTGTTACGATCAAGATTCCCGGTACTCCCGAGATTTGTAATGTGTACAAGTACCACTGTGTGTTCAATGAGGCGGAAAAGGATAACATTGCTGAAATGTGCAGAACTGCTCAGATTGGTTGTGTCGCCTGTAAGAAACGACTCAATGCAGTACTCAATGAGATGTTGGATCCAATCCGTGAAAAGCGTGCCTACTATGAAGCCCATCGTGATGAGGTAAGAGACCTAATTGTTGAAGGGACCCGTAAGGCAAATGCTATCGGTAATGAGAACATCCATGCCATCAAGGAGAAGATGCACGTTCTTATCTGAGGATATTGATTATCTGAAATAGGAAGGCCACCGAGAGAATCGGTGGCCTTGTTTGGGTTAATCGAACCAGGTAAACCCGTTCTCTTTCGCCATATTTAATGCGAAGCGGGGCAGGGTCCTGATCGGATAAACCTCCACTGGAAGGTTCTCCTGAAGCATCGGCTCCACAATCCGCCATGACTCGGTGATCTCCTGCATGGTAGGGAATACACTCTTGTCTCCCTGTAGGATCTTCTCCACGATTTGTTCATATGCCTCTGGGGTATTGGCCCCGAAGGTCTCGCTCTGGTTGAAACGGAACCGAACAGGTTTTGAC
>NZ_JAEKNT010000273.1 GCF_016406725.1 Sphaerochaeta sp. S2
ACTTTGCACAGCGTTTTTCCAGGAAGGCTGATGGGATCTGGCTGCCGGAGACAGCAATCAGTCCTATGGTCATCGATATCCTTGCTGAAGAAGGTGTTTCCTACGTCATCCTCTCACCTTGGCAATGCAAGGCAATCGAGGACAAGGAGAAGGGACGAATTGAACTGGAAGGCAGAGGAGCCCCATACGACAGACCATTTCTCCTGAAAGGTGCCAAGGGGAAGACCATCAGTGCATTTTTCTATAATCCCCAGTTGGCTGAAGGCATCAGCTTCGGGCACTACCTGAGGGACGCTGACTCTCTCTACCAACGCCTGGTTTCCATCAGGGAAGATGAGAAACCCAGCCTGATTCATACTGCTACCGATGGTGAGATCTACGGTCATCATGAACCCTATGGAGATATGGCTCTCTCCGCCCTGATCAAGAAGGTCGAAGAGCGAGATGACTTTACGTTCACCAACTATGCCTCCTATCTCAATGATCATCCGGCTACTGAGTTGGCCTACCTGCATGATGGGGAAGACAGCAAGGGGACCAGTTGGTCATGCAGTCATGGTGTTTCCCGATGGTACAAGGATTGTGGTTGCCATACAGGTGGTGAAGAGAGCTGGAACCAGGCATGGAGAAATCCTCTTCGCCTTGCTTTCGATAATCTCTCAAGCGAAATCGACATAATTTTTACTGATGAAGTACAGAAAATCTTGGGCAAAGACTTTGATTCCAGGGAATTACTCTACCAATTTTCCTCGGTTGCCAGCCATATCAAGGATATGGACAGCTTCCTCTCTTCATTTACGGATGATGCTGGAAAGAAACATAGGTTGGCGATGTTGCTGGAGGGGCAGAAATACAAGCACTTCTCCTACACCAGTTGTGGTTGGTTCTTCAATGACCTAGCTGGATTGGAACCAAAACAAAATATTGCCTATGCGCTCATGGCTGTCGATTTATACAATCCATTCAGCAAAAAAGACCTGCTGGGACAACTTCTGGAAGATCTGGCAAAGGCAAAGGCAAATAGGAAGCAGGACGGAAATGGAAAGACCATCGCCAAGGAACTCATGAATACACTTCCCGGTGAGGTAGAAGCAGCACTTTTCTTTGCCCTCAATCGACGCATCGCCGAGAAAGCGGATTATGAGGACACCTATGGATGGTTCCACTTGGAATCATACACAGAAGTGGATGAACATACTGAACGGCTTCATGTCACCGATACAGAAACCCTGACGAAATACATCTGCACCGCACGTGACCCAAATCCCAAACAGGCCACGCTCGAGTATCTCATGGAAGTTCAAGAGCAAGGCTCAGAGACAGTCAAGTCCACGAATATCGGGCATAAGCAGATTCCCTTGCGCATGCGTGACCAACTATTCGACCAGATAGACAGAAGTGTATGCTCCCTTGACTATGATGCTCTCAGGAGATTGTCAAAAAACATTTTCCACTATGCCACACTGGCAAAGCATGTACCATATCTACCCATGGGGTCCCTCTATGAAGAGTTGATCGGTTCATCCTTGAGTTCCATCAAGAGTCTGTTCATGTATGGCAGCTTGGATAAATGGGATGCATACAAACAGGATTTTGCCTTGATGCTTGAGTTCCTCAAGAAGTATGGCAAACAACCTGATATTGATCTGGTCGCTACCATCTTCCACACCCAAATGACCAATCTGGGTGAAAAGATTCAGGAACATGGGCTGTATGCGGACAATATTCGTTTCATTCTGGAGTTCTTGCAGATTGTCAGGGAGAGAGGGTTCCAACCTGATCTTACAGCACTGCAGAATGCAGTATATCCGTATGTAAGCATGCAAAAACAACCGAAGGAAGAGGACATCACCTCAATCAACGCTTTGGCTAAGGAATTGAACTTTGATATCTATATCAATTAATTGGCAATAAGCTTGGCCAGCTCAGGGTCCTCCTCAAGGACCATCTGGGCATAGGAACAGAGGGGAACTATCAGTTTCCCCTCTTTCTTTACCTGTTCTACGACAAGCATCACCAGCTTCCTTGCAATACCCTGTCCCCTTAGGCTGGGAGAAACATAGGTATGATCAATTGCGATTCGTTTATCACCAAGGGAGCGCATGGTGATTCTGGCCATGGGAATCTCATTCTCTTTTCCGTAGGCAAATCCATTATCTGCTTTGTAATAGTCCATCAGCTCCTCCCTGTTTGCAGTAGCTTCTTTGCATGCCCAAGGCTTTCGCTACTTGAATCATCACCACTGAGCATTCTTGCAATTTCCTTTTGACGTTCTTCCTCTTCCACTCTTCTGATCATGGAGTAACTCATCTGGTTCCGTATCTCCTTGTGCACCACCAGATGGGTATCTGCCTTGCTTGCAATGGATGCAAGGTGGGTGATGACAATAACCTGATGGGAACGACTGAGATTCATCAGCTGGTCAGCTACAGAGAGCGCCACGCTGCCTCCAATACCGGCATCAACCTCATCAAAGATCAGGGTAGGAACGGCATCACTCTCTGCCAGGCTGGTTTTTACTGCAAGCATGATACG
>NZ_JAEKNT010000274.1 GCF_016406725.1 Sphaerochaeta sp. S2
AAAGGCAATAAGAAAGACCTCACCATGATTTTCACCTGGCCGGTCAAGAAAGCTATCAAACTCTATGAGGAGCGTCTACGCCCCGATGAGACCCTGGTGACCAAAATCAGGATCATTGACACCTTCCTTCCTGTTGCAAAGGGTGGTACCTACTGTACCCCTGGTCCTTTCGGTGCAGGAAAGACTGTTCTCCAGCATATGACCAGCTGTAATGCAGATGTCGATATTGTAATTATCGCTGCATGCGGAGAGAGAGCCGGTGAGGTGGTAGAAGTGCTCAAGGAGTTCCCTGAGCTTGTTGACCCGAAGACCGGTCGTTCATTGATGGAACGTACCATCATAATCTGTAATACCTCTTCCATGCCGGTAGCAAGCCGTGAGGCTTCCGTATACACCGCAGTAACGCTTGCTGAGTACTACAGGCAAATGGGACTCAGTGTCCTGCTCTTGGCTGACTCCACCAGCCGATGGGCACAGGCAATGCGTGAGATGAGTGGTCGTCTTGAAGAGATCCCAGGTGAAGAGGCATTCCCTGCATATCTCGAAAGCCGTATTGCAGAGTTCTATGAGAGGGCTGGAAAGGTACGTCTACGTGATGGTCGTATTGGTTCGGTAACCATCGGAGGAACTGTCAGTCCTGCTGGTGGTAACTTTGAGGAGCCGGTAACACAGGCTACACTCAAGGTTGTTGGAGCTTTCCACGGATTGAGTCGTGAACGCAGTGATGCACGTAAATATCCTGCAATCGATCCTCTCACTTCCTGGTCGAAGTATGAGGGTATCATCAAACAGGCAAAGGTCGAGTATGCCCGCAATATCCTGAGAAGGGGTAATGAGGTCAACCAGATGATGAAGGTTGTCGGTGAAGAGGGAACCTCGGTTTCAGACTATATCACCTACCAGAAGAGTGAGTTGATTGATGCTTTCTACCTACAGCAGAACTCCTTCGACCCAGTTGATGCTTCGGTCCCACCTGAAAGACAGAAACATACCTTTGAGGTACTGTTCAAGGTACTAGCGACCGAGTTTGATCTAGAAGATAAGAAACATGTGCGTTCCTTCTTTAACACGCTTAGGCAGAAGTTCCTTGACTGGAACAATGTTGAAACGAAGAGCGAGCGCTTCACACAGATAGAAGGGGAGATTCTTGCCCTGTACCAGGGGAAACAACGTAGTGTTGATCCTGACGCTGAGCAGTTGATCTAAGGGGTTGCAGATGCAGAAAGTCTATTCAAAAATTGAATCCATTGTAGGAAACGTCATCACCGTGCGTGCCGTCGGGGTAAGCAACAGTGAGCTTGCCATTGTCACCTCTGAAGGTGAGCAGAGCTATGCGAGTGTCATCAAGCTTGATGATGATCTGGTCTCTTTGCAGGTATTCAGCGGAGCACAGGGTATATCCACCGGTGATCAGGTGCGATTCCTTGGCGTTCCGATGCGTGTCTCATATACAGAGAACCTTCTCGGTCGTGTATTTGATGGTACCGGCAATCCCCGTGACAATGGACCTTCGCTGTCAGACAATATGATTGATATCGGTGGTCCTGCGGTAAATCCAGCAAAACGAATCATTCCTCGCAACATGATCAGAACGGGTATCCCGATGATCGATGTGTTCAATACCTTGGTTGAGAGTCAGAAACTTCCCATTTTCAGTGTCAGTGGTGAGCCTTACAACCCACTGCTTGCGAGAATTGCCATGCAGGCTGAAGTTGACCTGATTGTACTTGGAGGTATGGGTCTCAAGTATGATGACTATCTCTTCTTCAAGGATACCCTTGAGAGTAGTGGTGCAATGAGTCGAACGATTATGTTCATCCATACTGCAAGTGACCCAACCGTTGAATGTATGTTGGTTCCTGATATGGCCCTCGCTGTTGCTGAGCGTTTTGCACAGGATGGCAAGAAGGTTCTTGTACTGCTAACTGATATGACCAACTTTGCTGACTCCATGAAAGAGATGGCCATTACCATGGACCAGGTGCCTTCGAACCGAGGATATCCTGGGGATCTCTATAGTTCCCTTGCTTCCCGTTATGAGAAGGCTGTTGACTTTGAGGGTGCAGGCTCTGTAACCATTCTTGCGGTAACCACCATGCCTGGTGATGATGTCACGCACCCGGTTCCTGATAATACCGGATATATCACCGAAGGTCAGTACTATCTCAAGGGTGGAAGAATCGAGCCATTTGGGTCGCTGAGTCGACTCAAGCAGCAGGTCAACAAGGATACCAGGGATGACCATCGTGCGTTGATGGATGGTATGATCAAACTATATGCATCATACAAGGAGTCACTGGAAAAGAAATCCATGGGCTTCAATATGACCGATTGGGATGAGAAATTGCTCAAGTATGGTCGATTGTTTGAAAGTAAATTGATGGATTTGAGTGTAAATATCCCCCTAGAGGGAGCACTGGACTTGGGATGGGAGATTCTCAGTGACTGTTTCGAGCCAAATGAAACAGGATTGAAGAGTGATTTGATCCTGAGCCGCTGGCCCAAGAAGTTGAATGACTAAGGAGTCGAGATGGCCGTCAAACTGACCAAGAACGAACAGAAACTCCAAAAGGACAGATTGAAGCAATACCAGCGGTATCTGCCGACCCTGCAACTGAAAAAACAACAGTTGCAGATGGTTATCAGGCAGATTTCTGCTGAGGTGGCATCGCTGAAGAAAAAGCAGGAGGCGCTCGTTCAGGACATGCAGACGTGGATTGCTGTGTATCATGAGAATACCGCATTCGCTTCTGAACTGAAGGTTGAAAAGCTCATCAAGATAGACAAGGTGGTTAAGGCAAAAGGCAATATTGCCGGTGTGACCATTCCAGTATTCAAGGAACTGACCTTTGTTCCCATCTCCTACAACCTTGCTGACTATCCTCTTTGGGTGGACAAGGGATTGGAGTGCCTTCGTGACTTGGCACGTTATGATGCCTTGATCGCAACACTGGAACAACAGGTGAGACTCCTTGAAAAAGAGTTGAGAACCACCAGTCAACGGGTGAACCTTTTCGAGA